>NZ_JBHUUX010000011.1:0-6792 GCF_042670845.1 Promicromonospora sp. NPDC057138
TGTGTATAAGAGACAGGAGATCGGTCAATCAAACGACCGATCTCAAAGCAACGGACCGAAGTCGGCGCGGCGGGCCAGCAAGGGACCGAACTCGGGCCCAGGATCAGGCGGAGGCGGCCTTCGAGGTGCTCGACCCGTTCGACGAGGAGCTGGAGGAACCCGAGGAGCTCGACGAGCTCGTGGAACCGGAGGAAGAGGAACCCGACCCGTCCGACGACGACCCGTTCGACGACGAGGAACCCGACGACGAAGAACCCGAGGACGACGAGTCCGAAGAAGACTCCGACTTACCGGCCTTCACCGTGCTGGTCGTCGACGTGCTGCGCGAGTCCGTGCGGTAGAAACCGGAACCCTTGAAGGTGACCCCGACGGAGCTGAAGACCTTTCGCAGCTTGCCCTGGCACTCGGGGCAGACGGTCAGCGACTCGTCGCTGAACTCCTGGTGGATGTCGAACGCGTGGCCGCAGTCGGCACACCGGTACGCGTAGGTGGGCACGTGCACTCCTCTTGGACGTCAGGCCTCCCGGGGCGTCGCACGCTCACCGGTACCGGGCCTGGCACTCGGGGTTTCCGAGTGCCAATAGTAACGGCCCGGCGGCGGGGGATAGTCCCAGGATCTCCCGACTGTGTTCACTCGGGTGCGTTCACTCAAGCACAGGGGCTGACGGTAGTCTCCACTGCGTGCCCGCGACCACTTCCGCCGAGCCTCTAGAGCCCGCCGAAACAGCCACCTCCGACGGTCCGCGACCCCCCAAGCGCCGTCGGACCCGTACCTCCATGGTTCGCCAGTTCATCGTCGGCACCGCTGTGGTCCTGGTGCTCGTGCTGGTCGCCCTGACCACCTTCGCGTGGCTCACCGCGCGCCGTCCGCTCCCGGAGCACTCCGGGGAGGTGCAGGTCGAGGGACTCAGCTCGAACGTGCGCGTCAGCCGCGACGCCCAGGGCGTGCCGCAGATCTACGCGGACTCGGCCGAGGACCTGTTCCGCGCGCAGGGCTACGTCCACGCGCAGGACCGCTTCTTCGAGATGGACTACCGCCGGCACGTGACCGCGGGCCGCCTGGCCGAGCTCGTGGGCAACAACGCCGACGCGATCCAGGCCGACAAGGTCATCCGTACGTTCGGCTGGCGGCACGTCGCCGAGGAGGAGTTCAACATCCTCGACGACACGACCCGGCAGTACCTGCAGGCCTACGCGGACGGCGTGAACGCCTACCTCGCGGACCGCAGCCCCGCCGAGACCGCCGTCGAGTACACGGTGCTCGACGTCAGCGTCGAGGTCAACGAGCCGGAGCAGTGGGACCCCATCGACTCGCTCGCCTGGCTCAAGGCCATGGCCTGGGACCTGCGCGGAAACTACGACGACGAGCTCGACCGGGCCCTCGCCTACAGCACGCTGGACGACGCGTCGCGCGTCTCCGAGCTGTTCCCCGCGTTCTCGGTCACGGGCAACGCGACGATCCTCGACCCCGCGGAGGCGGGAGCGACGACGGCGACGCAGCCGCCCCAGGCGACCCAGACGTCGTCGGGCGCCGGTGATCCGTACGGGAGCCCGGGCCTCGCCAAGGCACTGAAGTCGGCACAGGCGGCGCTGGACGCGGTGCCGGTGCAGATCGCGCGGGGTGAGGGCACGGGCTCGAACTCGTGGGCGGTGTCCGGCCAGTACACCGAGTCGGGCAAGCCGCTCCTGGCGAACGACCCGCACCTCAACCTCGCCGCCCCCGGCATCTGGGCGCAGGTCGGCCTGCACTGCAACCAGGTGAGCGCGGAGTGCCCGTTCGACGTGTCCGGGTTCTCCTTCTCCGGCTTCCCCGGCGTGATCATCGGGCACAACGCCGACATCTCCTGGGGCCTGACGAACCTGGGCGCCGACGTCACCGACTTCTTCATCGAGCGGGTCCGCAACGACACGTACCTGCGCGGCGCGGACCAGTGGGTGCCGATGGAGAAGGAGACCGAGGTGATCCGGGTCGACGGCGGCAGCCCGGTCGACCTCGAGGTCCGGCGGACCGTGCACGGGCCGATCGTCTCGTCCGTCATGGGCGAGGACGTCACCGACGCGCTGCGCGGCTCGCCCACGGAGACCGGCACCGAGCTGGGCCAGTACGAGATCTCGCTGTCGTGGACGGCGCTCCAGCCCGGCCACACCGCCGACGCCGTGTTCGACATGAACCGCGCGAAGACCCCCGCGGACATGAAGGCCGCAGCCGCGAAGTTCGAGGTCCCGTCGCAGAACATAGTGTTCGCCACGACGGACGGGCACATCGGCTACCAGGCGCCGGGCAAGATCCCGGTGCGCGCCAACGTCCCTGGCGCCGTGGAGTCCGACGGCACCTGGCCGCGCCCCGGCTGGGACGCCCGCTACGACTGGACCGGCTACGTGCCCCAGGACCAGATGCCGGGCGTCGTCGACCCGAAGGAAGGCTTCGTGGTCGCGGCGAACCAGGCGGTCCTGCCCGGCGACACCGGTCCGTTCCTCACCCGGGACTGGGACTACGGGTATCGCTCGGAACGCATCCGCACGCTGCTGACCGACCGGATCGCGGAGGGTCGCAAGCTCACGGCCGACGACATGTCGGACATCCAGATGGACCAGTGGAGCGTCTTCGCCGACACCCTGGTGCCCGTGCTGCTGGAGGTCGATCTCCCTGACGGCTACGACTCGGACGGACAGGCGCTCCTGACCGACTGGGACAGGTCCATGGACGCGGACTCCGCCGCCGCCGCCTACTTCGCGGCCGTGTGGCGCAACCTGCTCGCGATCACCTTCAACGACGAGCTGCCGCAGTCCATGTGGCCCGAGGGCGACAGCCGCTGGCTCGCCGTGATCCAGGGCATGCTCGACAACCCGAACGACTCGTTCTGGGACGACAAGTCCACGGTGGCGGTCGTGGAGAGCCGCGACCAGGTGCTGACGGAGGCCCTGACCAGTGCGCGGCAGGACCTCACGGTCGAGCTCGGCAAGGACACCAGCGACTGGGAGTGGGGCACGCTGCACCAGCTCAAGCTGGAGCACCTGGTGCTCGGCGGGTCCGGCGTCCCGGCGCCGATCGCCGCGTACATGAACCCGTCACCCGTCAAGGTCGGCGGCGGTTCCTCGATCGTCAACGCCACGGCCTGGGACGCCGCGAGCGGCAGCTTCGACGTGACGAGCGGCCCGTCGATGCGCATGGTCGTCGACCTCGCGGATCTCGACGCGTCCACCTGGGTGGTCGTGACGGGGACGTCGGCGCACCCGGCGTCCGAGCACTACCAGGACCAGCTCGACGCGTGGGCGACCGGGGAGACCTTCCCGTGGCCGTCCAGCCCCGAGGCGGTCGACGCCGCGCAGGTGGACGAGCTGACCCTCACCCCGTGAGGCTTCGCTGGTCGCGCATTTGGAAACCGGTCTACCCAACCACGACCAGCGGGCCGGGAAGCCCAGCCCCCGTGCGGCTGCGGGGGTCGTGTTTGTCGTCCCGGGTCTCGACAAGCTCGACCAGCGGGCCTGTCAGCCGAGCCAGCGCCAGTCGGTGGTGGTGGCGACGGCGTGCACCAGGATGTCGTGCTCCTCGCGCGGCAGCGGGTGGTGCGCGGCGTCGTACACCTCCTCCGGGAAGGCGACGGCGACCACCTTCGCGCCCGGCCGCAGGTGCGTGAGCGCGCGGTCGTACCAGCCCCCGCCCTGGCCGAGCCGAACCCCACGGGTGTCGACGGCGAGAGCCGGCGCGAGGACGACGTCGGCCAGCTTGGTGGCGTCGCTGCCCAGCGTGGGGCCGCCCGGCTCGGGCGGGCGGCCCGGCGCCCGCTCCAGGAGGTCGTCGGGGCCGGTGTAGTCGGCCCAGTCGCGCGCCAGGCCCGCGCCGAGCACGGGCAGCAGCACGCGGACGCCGCGGCCCGCGAGGCGGTCCAGGAGCGGGAGCATGCCGGGCTCCGCGCTGCGGGCCGCGTACGCGGCGACGCATCCGGCGTCGCGTACCTCGGGAATCGACTCGATGACGTCGGCGAAAGCCTCGGCGGCCTGCGCCCTCTGCTTGGCCGTTCGGTGCCCGCGCTGCGCGCGGATCGCGCGGCGGAGCTCTTCCTTGGCGTCGCCAGTCTCCATCCCGGGTAGCACGGGGTACGGCTGTGGCGTCGGGACAGAGATACCGCTCATGACCGCTATTGTGCCAAGACTCCGAGACAAGATTGTTACGAACAGCGTACGAAGAAGGCGAGAACATGACCGAGCGTCTGCTCGACGGGTCTCAGACCATCGAGCGTGGTAGACCCTCCTCCAGTGGGGGATACGTCATGGGACGTGGCAAGGGGCGAAGGATGATGCCGTCGAGCAAGTCGGACGTGCCGGAAGGCACCACGGGAAAGTACGTGAAGGGGTGGACGGTGGCCAAGCCATGGCCGGTGACGCTGCGCGAGGACACGCCGGCCGGCGTCGTCGTACTGCGCCCGCTCCGGCGGCGGGACGCGAACGACTGGGCCCGGCTGCGGGCGGAGAACGCGGCCTGGCTCGAGCGCTGGGAGGCGACGGCGCCCGGTGCGAACCGGTACATCGCCTCGACGTTCGGCGAGTACGTGCGCTCGCTCTCCGCGCAGGCGCGCGCCGGGACGTCGCTCCCGTTCGGCGTCGAGCTCGACGGCGCGCTCGTCGGCCAGCTCACGGTCTCCTCCATCACGTGGGGATCGATGTGCTCCGCGAGCATCGGGTACTGGGTCAGCCAGACCGTGGCCGGGCGGGGCGTGATCCCCACCGCAGTCGCGATGGCCACTGACTACGCCTTCTTCCTGGGCCTGCACCGCATCGAGATCAACATCCGGCCCGAGAACAAGCCGAGCCTGCGGGTCGTCGAGAAGCTCGGCCTGCGGGACGAGGGCGTGCGCGAGCGCTTCCTGCACATCCAGGGCCAGTGGCGCGACCACCGCACCTTCGCGATCACCTCCGAGGAGGTTCCCGAGGGGCTGCTGGCGCGCTGGCAGCGTTCGCGGGAAGCGCTCTGACGGCGGGACACGCCGTGCGTGGTGCGCCAGGCCCTGGCGATGCTCGCCTAACGTCGTGTCGTGGAATCGACTGCGGGACTCACAGCCGTAGCGCTGTTCGTCCTGTGGCTGGGCTACTGGCTGCCAGGTCTGGTGCGCCACCGGTCGGAGCTCGCCGACGCGCGGCTCACCGACAGGTTCTCGGTAGGGCTGCGCATCGTCGCGATGAGCGGTTCGGGCAGGAAAGGAGGGGCGATGGTTACTGACGGCAAGCCGCGGGGCACCGGCCAGGGTGTGCCGCGCGTCGCCCACCCGACCCCGAAGGGGCGCCCGCTCCAGATCATGGTCCGCGGTCGCCCGCTGACGGCGGAGCGCCTCCGCCGGGTCGAGCGGCGTGCGCGGCGGGCTGCGCGTGCGCGCCGCCGGTTCATCGTGTCGATCGTGCTGCTGCTGTGCAGCGTCGCCGCCTGGGCGTTCGTCGGGTTCGACCGGCTGCACTGGGGGTTCGCCGCTACGTCGTCGGCCATGCTGCTGTTCGTGCTGTTCCTGGGCCAGCGCGCGGCTCGTGCCGCGCGGCGGGCGGACGCCCGCTGGCAGGCGTCGGTGCGGGCGGCGCGGCAGCGCGCCACGCAGGCCCGTGCGCTCTCGAACGGTGGCCCGTACGCGCCGCGCAACCGGGCGCAGGTCACCGGCCTGGCGACCCACGGCTCGAGCACCGAGACGCAGGCGATCCCGCGGGTCGCCCGCAAGGACGTGCTCGACGAGATCCTCGACGGCCCGGCGAAGCCCAAGGTCATCGAGGTTCCGGTCGAGCCGGAGGTGCCCGCTGACGTCGAGTCGGAGAAGCCGGCTGGCGTCGGGTCGGCGAAGCCGGCCGGCGTCGGGTCGGCGAAGCGGGACGAGGTGCCGAGCGGGCGCGCCTGGGACCCGGTGCCCGTTCCGCTGCCCACGTACGTGACCAAGCCGGCCGCGCCGCAGCGTCAGCCCGCGGCGCTCCCCGCTGGTTCCTCCCAGGGGTCGACGGCGGGGGCGGGCGCTTCGGGGCGTCCGGGTGCAGCTGCGATGCCTCCGTCGGTGCCGGTGTCCGGGGCCAGGCCGGCCGACGCCGACCCGGTCGCCGAGGACGAGCTGATGCGGGGCGAGCCGCCGCGCATGAAGTCCGAGACGCTGGGCAAGCCGCTGGAGGAGATCCTGGCGCGACGCCGGGCGGCGGGGTGACGTTGCTGGTCTAGACGTCGCCGGCCGGGTGATGTTGCTGGTCGGTGTCGCGGGGGTCGTGTGTTCGTGACCCGCGCGACACCGGATCAAGTTGCGGATCACCTGAGGTGAAGTGCTAGTCTTCTGCAGTCCGAGGGGCTATGGCGCAGTTGGTAGCGCGTCTCGTTCGCAATGAGAAGGTCGGGGGTTCGAATCCCCCTAGCTCCACAGACAGAAACCCCGCTTGACCAGGGCAAACGCTCCGGTCAAGCGGGGTTTCTTCGTTGCCTGGGGGGCGTTCGCGGCGGGCCGTGCCCCCCTGGTGCCCCCCGGTCCTGTTGAGACGACCAGACTGGCTCCTCGATCGGCACCGGTAACGAGTAAGCGCAGGTTTGGTTCGCGTGGTGGCTCGACGTGCGTGTGAGGCCCTGATTGAGTGACCCAGATGACCAACGAGGACGAAGATGTCACGGTGGAGCCGGAGCCGGAGCCGGAGCCGGAGCCGGAGCCGGAGCCGGAGCCGGAGCCGGAGCCGGAGCCGGAGCCGGAGCCGGAGCCGGAGCCGGATGGTGAAGAGCGCCCGCCTACACCGCCAACCTTGGATCGGGAAAAGCTGTCTTCGATGGTTCCGAAGGGGTTCGAC
>NZ_JBHUUX010000011.1:6892-123915 GCF_042670845.1 Promicromonospora sp. NPDC057138
TTCGCCAAGTACTCCGGGTTGTCCTCTGTGATCGGAGACTTTCAGAAGTCGATGGTTCCGAAGGGGTTCGACTTCGCCAAGTACTCCGGGTTGTCCTCTGTGATCGGAGACTTTCAGAAGTCGATGGTTCCGAAGGGGTTCGACTTCGCCAAGTACTCCGGGTTGTCTTCCGTGATCGGAGACTTTCAGAAGTCAACACTCCTGGGTTCGAACAGCACGTTCGGGATGAACGTTCCGAACCTGTCGATCTTCCAGCCCTCGGCAACTGCGTCGAAGATCGCCGAACTGTACGCGCCCCTGGCAGCTAGGGCCGAGGCGCTCCGCAAGGCGTATCTCCCATCCGCAAATCTTTACGGCGTCGAGGGGCTTTCGATGACGCAGACGGCGGAACTCGCAAGGAACGAGGGCATCTGCCTGCTCCATGTGCCGCGCGCTGAAATCGTCAAGGAACTCATTGATGCGGAAGACCTCCTCGCTCGCCGCCAGGTGCTTAGGGACCGTGCTGTCGATATCTTCGACGACTGCACGGCCCAGCTCGACGTATGTGTGAGTCTTGAGCTGAGCGGTTTTGTACCGGCAATGCGCGAATCGATCGATGCGGCGCGAGCCGGATTTATGATGCCCGCACAAGCGCTCGCCACCAGTGTGTTCGACTCGGTCCTCAACCTCGTGTACGACAAAGAGACATACACGATGGTCAAGTCGTTTAGCAGGCGCAAGGAGCCGACGGCTAGCCTGGACGATTTGGATCTTCGCAGCCGCCTGGTCTTCTCGGCACTCTGGCAGGTCTACATGCGGTTTATGCCACACAAGGGCGACCCCATCCCAGAGTCGCTCGCGCGGCACGGTAGTGCCCACGCCGTCGATCCGTTGCAATACACGCCGACTAATACCGTGCACGCGATCATGCTCGGCACTTCGCTACTCCGATACACCAACGATCTCCAAGTCAACGAGGAACTGGAGACTGCGTAAGCCGTGTGACCGGATTGCTACCGGTCGCGCAGCGATGAAGCCGCGCCGGGAGACGACCCGAAAGAGCCCGTCTGACCGGGGCATATGCTTCGGTCAAACGGGCTCTTTATCGCTCACGCGTTGCTACCAGCTACGCCTGCATCCCTGGTGCGTCCTGCATCCTCGTTAAGGCGATCCAGGCCTGCTCGATCGGCTCCGGTCCCGAGGAAGTGCAGATACCGGTTCGTGGTCGCGATCGACTCGTGACCGCACCACGCTTGCACCGTTCCGGGGTCCACACCGCGAGCCAGCCAGAGGCACGCGGCAGTGTGCCGCAGATCGTGCAAGCGTCGCTCCTGCCCGGTCTTCTCCCAACCGAGAGTACGGAGCGTGTTCGACCGCCAGAGTTGCGCGCCGGTCGACGCCGTGAACAGCAGGTCATGCGGAGCCTTGTCCTTGGCCAGCTCGCGCACGATGGGCAGCACACGATTCGCCAGCGGTACCCGGCGCAGCCTGCGACCCTTGGTCGCCTTCACCGGCACCCCCTCGGGCTGGTTGCGCCGGACCATGAGGCCGGGCGTCGGAACCTCCATGAGGTTCGCCACCTGCATGGCGCGCAGCTCGCCCCAGCGCAGCCCGGTCCAGCCCTTGACGAGCAGGATGTCGGCAAGGCGCTCGTCCTTCATCTTCCACGTGAGATACGCGGCCTCAAGCCCGTTCTCCGTGAACGGGTCCATCTCGTCAATCTCGTCGGACCCCTTGGGCACCTTGACCCCAGTGACGGGGTTCGTCGCGATCAACTTCTCCCGCACGCACCAGGAGAAGAACACCGACAGGCTTGCCCGGTACCGCACAACTGAGGACTCCTTGAGCCCACCCGCCAGCAGCTTCTCGAAGGATCGGGCGACTTCGCGATCCTTGACGGACGAGAGGTGCACGTTCTGCATGCTGGCGGGCATCAGGCGTGTCAGGTCGGCGTCCGCCGTGTACGTCTTTTGGGCGACGGTCACGCGGCGGATCTTGAGCCAGCGGTCGAGCGCGGACCGGACCCGCTCCTTTCCGGCCCGAGGGTCGATGCCGCCCGCGAGTGCGGCTTTCTCCCGACGCAGCCAGTCCTGGGCCTCGGTCTTGGTGTCGAAGACTTGAGACGCGACGTCGATTCGGCCGTCCTTCAGCTTGGCGCGCCACCGCTTGCCGTGCTTCGCGACGCTCATGCCGCCACCTTCTCCAGCCAGGCCGCGACGTCGGCGCGGCGGTAGCGCGGCAGCGTGGGAGAGAGCCACGTCACGCGGGGTCCCTTGCTGGCCATGCGCCAGCGGCAGACGGTTGAGGGGGCGACCTTCAGCCAGGCGGCGACCTCTTCGGTCGTCAGGTACTCGTCGGGATCCATGTGGACTCCAATCCCCGTGACGGGCGCAAGACTCTTCTTTCGGGTCCGAACCTCGGTGGTGATGCTCACGGTGGTTGCTCCTTGCTCGCAGCGTCCGGTGGCTACTTCGATAGGTGCTCTGAGGGGGTTAGCCCTGGCATGTGCCAGGGCTAACCCGCCATGGCTAAATCTGGTGTCTGACCTGCGGTTTTAGGCCTGGTGGTTTAGCCCTGGTAGCCCTGGCAAATGCCAGGGCTAAGGCTCACTGGCGGCGACGGAGCATCACCTTGCTCTGGCCTCGGTACTCGTCGTCCGTGCGCTCGATCAGCCCACGGGCGATGAGCGTGTCGGCGGCGGCCTCGAAGTAGTCACGGAGGTTCTTGCCCAGGGCCGACCGGACCGCACTGGCGGGCGTGGGCTCGACGTCGAGGCGGGCAAGGATCTTCTGCGCGGTGCGCCGGACGACGGCGTCGTCCTGGTGCTCGTCGAACGCGGCCCGGGCCTCGGCCCGCTCACGTACGGCTTGGACGGCGTCGGCGCGCAGGGCGTCACGCATCCTTGTGCGGGTGCGGTCCGAGACATCCATGACGTAGTCGGCGAGCTGCCAGTCACCCTCGGTGACGTCGAGGCGTCGGGCCAGGAGCGCGAGCAGGGCGGCGACCTTGAGCCGCACGAGGGACTGCTGTCCGTTGTCGTCGGTCAGCTCCTCGCGCAGCCGCTTGCGGCGCTCGTCCTGGAGTAGCGCCTTGATCGGCGCGGCCACGTTCAGGAGGATGCGGCGGTGCTCGGTCGCCAGCACGGGCGAGGTCCAGGTGAGCGGTTCCGGTGTGGGCGGCAGCTCGTCGGGTGCTCCGGGGTCGGTGGCGGGCATCCACAGGAACCGCTGAGGCGTGCCGCCTGCCGCGTCGTCCAGCAGCGGCCCCGCCTTGCGGGGCTGTACTCCGGCGACGAGGGCCGCGCGGTAGGAGTGCGCGGGGACGATCTTGCGGCGGGTGGCGTCGGCGTTCTGGAAGCCCAGGCCCTCCCCGGTGAACATCTTGCGGACCTCACTGGCGAGGGTGGATGCCTTGCGGCCGACGAGGGCGGTGAGGGTGTCCACCTCGGGCACGTCGAACCACACGGAGTGCACGGCGGGTGTGTCTTCGCCGTCGTCGTCGGTGTCGGTGAACACGTGCGCCATACCCTCACCCGAACCGAGCGGACGCTCGACGATCAGGCGGCCTCCGCCCGGCGGGACGTTCAGCACACCCTCGGCGGCGCGGGTCGCGACGCCCTTGCCGACGCCGGACGGGGCGACGAGGCCGACGAACAGGTTGAGCGAGGCGACGGCGCTGGAGTCGTTGCCCAGGGGCGGCAGGACGACCACGGGCGGCACCGACAGCGCCACGCGGGCCAGGGTGCAGCCCAGGACGGCCCAGGGTGAGGCCATGGCGGCGCGGGCGTACTGGCGCACGGCGGCCAGCTCGGGGCGCGCCTCCCAGAACACCGACTCGGGGTCCAGGTCCTCGGTTCCGGTGTGGAGCTCGGGGGTCGTGGCGGTCATCGGGCTACCTCCTCGGTGTCGAGGCGACGCCAGGTCGCCAGGGGCGTGCCGTCGTCGTCGGTCATCGCGGCGGCGCCGTCGGCTACCTCGTCGGTGAGCCACGCGACGTCGGACACGGTCCGGGCGTAGAGCCGCTCGACCTTGGGGAAGATCCACCGCCAGGTGATGCGGCGCATGACGAACGTGTCCAGGTCCACCACGGCGAGCAGGTCGCCCACGGGGCTGGTCTCGACGCGCACGGGGTAGGTCCCTGCCTGGGCCTCGGAGAGCTCGAGCCGTCGGCGCTGTCCGTCCTGGGCGGGCCAGTAGCACCAGCTCGTGTGGGTGCGGTGGACGTCGAGAACGAACTCCTCGACGCGGCGGGCGGGCAGTGCCGGCACGGCGGCCAGGTGGTGGGTGGTGTGCTTCATGGTCGTGTCTCCCTCGGGGTCAGGCGGCGGCGTGGACGGAGTACAGGGCGGGCGGTGTGGGCCAGGTGGCCAGGCAATCGGCGGGCGTCGGCAGCGGCTTGGCCTCGCCCCAGGGCCGGGGGCGGGCGAGGTTGGGGCGGACGGCGTCGGACATGGCGCGGAAGTGGCGGAACCTGGCGGCGGCCTCGTCGTCGGCCAGGCGGCGGCCCTCGGGGATGCCGTCGGCGTGCCCGGCGTCGTACCCCTCGGCGTGCCCGGCGGCGCGGCCGTCGTGCCAGCCGACGTTGTGGCCGGTGGTGTAGCCGTGCAGCCATGCGGCGATGACCTGGCGGGAGTAGGCGCGACCGGCGGGCGGGGTGCTGGTCATGGCGGGTCTCCGTTCCTGTTCTGCTGCCTGTTTTTGGCATGGGTGGGGTAGGGGCACGGCGGGTAGCGGTAGCGGCCCGCCGTGCCCTCAGAACTGCGTGAGGTGGGGGTTTCGGGGTGCGCCGGGAGGGGGTGCTACCCCGCTACTTCGTTGGAATCACGCCGTTTTCGGCGGTAGCGGAGCCGCTACCGGTAGCGGGGCCTCCGCTACCGTTCGCCGGGTGCTCGACCAGTGCGGCGGGGGTGGGGTGGGCTACCTCGGCGGGCATCGGCCCGACGGCGATCCGGGCCATGAGCGAGACCAGCGCGGCGGCGAACGCGATGACCGCGACCACAGCGGCGAGCGACGCGACCACGTCCAGCCCGAGGGCCGTGGCGGCGATGGTGAGGCCCATCGCCACGACGAACACGGTGCCGGTGCGGCGTACGGCTCGCTCGACGGCGGCCACGAGCTGGCGAGCGTCGCGCACGAGTTCGGCGTACTCGGTCGGGCTGAGGTTGTCGTTGCGGTTCACGGTTCCTCCTGCGGGGTGGCGGGTGGTGCGGGTCAGGCGGCGGTGTGCCAGTGCTCGGGCAGCTCCTCTCCCTCGGCGGTGTAGAGCCGTTCGGCCCATGCGGTCTCGAATGCCTCGACGGTGAGCCGGGGGTGAGCCGCCCAGAACTCGCGCAGCTCGGGCGAGGCGTACGCGGCGGCGAACGATCCTCCGGCGAGGAACAGGCGCTCCTCACTGACTCCGGCGGCCCGGCCGCGCGCGTTGAGCAGGACACCGTTGGTGGCGCGGTAGGCGGCGGCGATGTGGGCTTCCAGGTAGTCGCCGTACTCGGACCGCATCGCGGCCCACTCCCGGGCGGCGCGCTGGAAGATCGGGGACATGTCACGCCGCCTCGGTGTCCGTGTCGGTGGCGCTGTCCGTGCCCGGGCGGGCGTCGGACAGCAGGCGGCGGGCGGTCCGGTCGGTCACATGGTGGCCCTCGGCTGCCAGGGCGGACAGCGCGTCACGGGCGGTGGCGTCCGGGTTGGCGGAGAGCAGCCCGGACACGATGTCCAGACGGGCGGCCCGGTCACCGTTCGACACCGGGCGGACGGTCCGGGGCTTGCTCGGGCGGACAGCGGCCCGGACGGTGGCCCGGACACGGGGCGTGTCCTGTCCGGCCGCCGGGGTGGCGGACAGCCGGTCAGCGTCCGCCTCGGTGTCCGTGATGATGTCCGCCAGTTCTGCCCGGACAGCGTCGGCGGCGCGGTCGGTGTAGTCCGGCCCGGACACGACCGGCCCGGCCAGGTGCCCGGCCACGCGGTTGTTCGCCTCGACGTGTAGGCGGGCCACGTCGGTGACCGCGTCCGCGACGGCGGACAGGGAGTCCATCCACTCGGCGGTCTGTGTCCGCATCTGGGCGGGCGGTACGGACTTGAGTGCGACCGCGCGGGCGGTCCGGCGGCGGGCCTCGGCGCGCTCGATGGCGCGGCGGGCGGCGGGGGTGCCGTCGTCGGCGGCGTGCGCCCGGACAGCGTCCTCGGTGGTGAGGAACAGGGCGTGCATCCGCATGGACTGGCGCATGCCGGACCAGGTCGCGCCGGTCGCGAGGTGGCGGTCACCGATCAGGGCGAGGTGCCACATGAGGGCGGCGAGCAGCGGCACGATGAACCGGAACAGGACCGCGCCGACCGGGTGGCCCATGTAGAGCTCGTGCCACGCGGCGAACACGCCGGACGCGGACGACAGCGCCCACGTGAGCGTGAGCAGGGTGCCGCCGGGCCGGTTGTCCCGGGCTGCCTCACGCGCCAGGAGAGCGACGGTGACGAGCGAGAGCTCGAACACTCCGGCGGTGGTGTACGCGGTGCCCTGGTCCATGCCCAGCACGTCGCGGCCGAACCCGACCATCGCGAGGTAGGCGGACAGCGTCGAGATGACGGCGACGGAGACGGCTCCGCCCAGGACTAGGCGGCGCGACCCGCGCCGCGGTGCATCGGTGGTGGTGTGCGTGGTGCTCATGGTCAGTCCTCCTCGGTGGTGGTGTCGGGCAGTGCGATGACGTCGCCAGCGGCCTTGACGACCTCGGCGCGCACGAGGCCCTTGCGGACGTTGTTCGCGCCGGTGCCGTGCTTGACGTTCTTGGCGGTGACGCCGTGGCGCTTGGCGGCGGCGTTGACCTGGGCGGCGTCCCAGCCCGCGTAGAGGGTGGGCTTGTGCTCGGCCAGGCGGGCGGCGAGCTCGTCGGACCAGATCTTCCCGTTGGCCCACTCGGGGTCGTTCTCGGGCCAGACGGCGAGCAGGTGGTCGAGCACGGTGGAGTGGTCCAGGTCGGCGGGGATGTCCCCGGCGGCCATGCCGGTCAGGAGGCCCTTGGCCTCGCGGATGGCGCGGGAGCGCTCGACGATCTTGTCCGAGGACGCCCCGTCCACATTGGCACCCCGTACGAGCTGCGGGTCAGCCTTCTCGCCCGCCAGCAGGGCTACGCCCTTGGCCTCGGGGTCGAGGTCGGTGGCGCGGTGCCCGGCCTTGTACATGCTCGTGCCGAGGACCATGTCGTTGGTGGTCTGGTCACCGACCCGCAGGCAGATACGGATGCTGATCAGCGCCGAGATGGCCGTGGGGATCGCGTCCTTGTTCGGGCGCTGCGTGGCCAGGATGAGGATGATGCCCAGGGCGCGGCCCAGGCGGGTGATGTCCTCGACCAGCGAGGCAATCTCACTGCCGTAGGTCGGGTCCTTGAACGCGAGCTGCGACTCGTCGATGACGAACAGCAGCGGCTTGATGCCGTACCGGTTGGCGAGCTCGTCGGTGACCTTGGACTCGGGTACCTGGTCACGCGGCAGGGACCGGATGAACGCGGAGCGGCGGCGCACCTCCTCGCGGACGTTGCGCAGGTCGTCCCGCAGTGCCTTGAAGTCGTCCGGGTCGTCACCGGACTGGCACACGTGGGCTACGGGCTTGAGCGCCAGCAGGTCGCCGGTGCCCTTGAGCTCGTGAATGTGCAGCTCGGTGCGCGGGTCGAGCATCGCCCCGAGGATCAGGACGCGGAGCAGGTAGGTCTTGCCCATGCCGGGCAGGCCACCGACGACGACGTTGTTGTACATGAGGTTCACCGAGACCTGGCGGCCGCGCTGGTCCTCACCGATCGGGAAGGGCTCGAACACGTTGGTCTCGCCCTTGTTGCGGAGCTTCCACTCGACGTCACGCCGCTCGGAGAGCGCCTTGTCTGCGATGTAGAGGTTCAGGCGGCCCGGGTTCGCTTTGTGGTTGTTCTCCGGCCACACCGTGTCCAGCGGGCGGCGCAGCGCGGAGGCCAGGCGGTCCTTGCGCTCGATCACCATGGCCGTGGTCGCCCCCGGCACCAGGTCAACGTGAATCTCGACCCCGCCCGTGGTGGGGAAGATCCGCAGGACCTTGTTCTCAGCGCGGCCCGCCTTGACCTCGCCCATGGAACCCAGACCGAGGGTGAGCAGGGCGTCAGTGACGACGTCCACCGTCAGCTTGGGCACCTCGCCCTCGTGCGCCTCCACGATGGGCTTGGTGACGTTCTTCGTGCCGACGACGCCGAACGCGGTCAGAGCGGCGGTACCGGCCGTGATCGCGGCGGCGGTCAGGGTCTCGGGACCGCCGTAGCTGTACAGGGTCACGCCGCCGACGCCGGAGACCATCCCGGCGGCGGCGAGGCCAGCCAGGCGGGCGCGGACGCCGTCGGCGTGCTCCTTGCGGAGTGTCTTCCACTCGCTCGTGCCGCGCACACCGGCCATGAGGGCGGCGCGGGTGGCCTTGTTCTCGGCGTCGGTCACCCACCGCGACAGGCCACGCACGCACAGCCCGAACCCGACACCGGCCCGGACCAGGAACTTGGGCAGGTACACGAACGGCAGGCGCACTCCGTGGTGGCCGACCCACGAGGCCACGAACTTGGACTCACGCTGGACAGCGGCGAGGAACACCTCGGGCGAGGTGGCCCACTGCGGCAGAACCTGTAGCGGCTCGTGGTCCCCACGGTGCTCCAGGACATGCGGCGCGCGCTCGGCGGCGTCGGACGCCGGGGCGGGCGGGGCGTCGATGACCTCACCCGTGAGGGTGTTGTCCTCGTCGGCCGACGTCGTGCCGGCACTCTGGTCCAGCCCACGAGCGCGGCGCGCGTCGGTGAGGCTGACGACCTCGCCCGGGCCGTTGACGATGGCATCGAGCTCGGCGTCATCGGGGACGTGGTTGCCCGGCGTGGGCTCGTCGTTGGGGGTGGTCATGTTCAGGCCCCCGCCATCTCGTTGGCACCAGAGAACAGGTTGTTGAGCAGGTCGTTGAGGGCCTCGACGCCCCACATGCCGAACGAGGTGGAGGCCAGCGCCAGCCCGAGGCAGACGCCGAGGGTGAGGGTGCCGACCTTGGCGGAGCCGTACTTGACGGCGATGAACGAGACGATCAGCAGGAAGACCAGCAGGGAAACGGTGATCATGTCGGAGCTCCTTGTCAGGCGGTGCGGGTGGCGGGACGGATGACGACCCGGCGGGCCGTCGAGAGCGGGCCACCGGCGGCGTACGCCGGGGCCGTGGACGTGGCGCGGTTGGCGCTGGTCTCGACCGCCGTGCGGAGCGCGACGCCGAGAGCGGCGACGGCGCGGCGGTGAGCCTTGACCGCCACCTCGTCGTGCGACATCGCCAGGCGGCACTCCGCGTCCACCACGGCGACCTCAGCGGCGATGACCGGTTCCTCGGCGGCAATGGCCGCGAGGTCGGTGAACGACGGCTCGACCTCCAACGCGTCGTAAGCGGTGTAGAGGTTCATCGGTTCTCCCCGGTGGTTTCGACACCCTGGACCTCGGCGGCGTCCGCTGCGTCGTGCGCGGCGCGGACGGTGGCCTTCAGTTCCTCGGCACGGACCGACATCTCCAGCGCTTCCCGCCCGACCTCAGCGGTTCCGTCGTCCTCCCGGCCGTGGCCGTGAGTGACGAGCATGCGGGCGGCCCCGGCCAGGTTCAGGCCCGCGTCAAACAGGTAGCGGCGGGCTGAGTCCAGCGCCCCGCTGCGGTACTTCGACATGTCTCACCTCTCGATTGGGCTAGGTTGGCTAGCCATTTGGTCGAACAAGAGGAGGCTTGCACAGCCTGGCTAGCCATGTCAACAGATGAACGGAAGTTGGCTGACTTGGCTGTCCAAGCGGGTATCGTGGAGCGCATGAGCCTTCTCGACCCTGATGACCCGCGCCCGCCCTACCAGCAGGTCGCGGCCGCACTCCGCGCCGCGATCCTCACGCGCACCATCGCGCCAGGCGACAAGTTGCCGTCTCAGAAGGAGCTGGGAGAGCGCTACGGCGTAGCCCGTATGACCGTTCAGCAGGCACTACGCATCCTCAAAGACGATGGGCTCGTGACGTCGCGGCAGGGGAGCGGGATGTACGCACGCGAGCGAACCGAGCGACCCGTCGGGCTCCGGCCACATCTCGAAAAGGCCTTCGAAGTGGACGACGTCCGGATCGACTTCGTGGGCTACACCGCTGAGACGCTCCACGGCGCAATCGCGGAACCGCTCGACAAGATCCGAACCGGCCGCCTCACGCCCAAGTCGATCCACCTCCGCCTCCTGGTGTCCGACATGACCGCCCGCCTGGCGCTACCGGCCGCAACCAGCGGAGACGACGAAGCGAGCACCCACACCCGACAGCGCATGGCGGATATCGGCGCCCGACACATCAGCGCCGTCAGGGACTCCGTGCTCGAACTCGCAGACCTCGAACTCGTCCCCACGGTCACCGTCGAGACCCGCTCGTTCGGTTCCGCGCCGGTCTTCAAGGCGTACGTCATCAACGGCGATGTCGCCTTCTTCGGCTTCTACCCCGTGGTCACACACGAGGTCCGGGTCAACGGAGAGAAGGTCAGCATCTTCGACCCGATGGGCAAGGACGCTGTCCTCTTCCACTACACCGACGATGGCGACCCCGAGTCCATCGAATCAACCTTCGTCACACAGATACGCCAGTGGTTCGACAGCGTCTGGAACAGCGTGGCGACCGAGGTGACCCGGTGACCGATGCCGCGCAGCTCCTCAACGAGTCGGACGCCGTACTCCTCGACTTCGACGGCCCAGTCACCCCGCTCATGCCCGCGCCGGCGAACATGCACGCCGCCGACGCAGCCCGGCAGGCGGTCACCGCCCACGGTGTCGCCTTGCCCGACGACATCGCCGCGACGTCGGACCATCTCGCCATCATCCGCTGGGCTGGAACGCACGCGCCGGAAGCTCTCGCCGACGTCGAGAAGGTGTGCACAGCAGCCGAGCTCGACTCCGCCCGAACCTGCACACCCACCCCCGGTGCACACGCGCTCCTTGCCGCTCTCCACGCCGCTGGAAAGCCGGTCGTCATCGTCAGCAACAACGCCGCAGCACCGATCCGCGCCTACCTCGAACGCCATGGCCTGACGACGTACGTGCGCGACGTTGTCGGACGACCGCACCTCCGGCCGGAACTCATGAAGCCGCATCCGCACACTGTCGAGCGTGCCCTGAAGATCGCGGAAGCCCGCGCCCAGAGGGCCGTCCTTATCGGGGATTCCGTATCTGACATTGAGGTAGCAAGAACAACAAGCGTCGGCTCGATCGGCTACGCCAAGACGCGACAGCGAGGCGTTGAACTACGGGAGGCGGGCGCCGACGCGGTGACCGACGCGATCACCAGCCTCATCGATCGTGGGCATCTGGCCTGATCGAGCGCAGGGTGAACGTTGGTCGGTGCGCATCCGAACGCTGGGATCACACTCCGTCATGGTGGTTCCCTGAGGCATGAACACTCCAACGCCCCATAACGGGCGCCGGGCGCCGATGACCTCGATCCGGCGCGGCGATGCGATCTCGGCTGACGACTACTACCTCTCAAGTTGTGTGAACCAGGCGCGTCTTGCGCTCTACCACCTTGATCGACTGTGGGCCATCGAGGGGACGCCAGCTGACCTCACGGTCTGGCACGAGCGACGAACGCTTGGGGACTTGCCCGTCTGGGCCGAGCTCCAAGGTTTCGTCACGGCCGCGATCATCCTCAACCGGTTCCTCAAGCCCAAGCCGATCCCCCCAAAGGGCGCAACTGGGCCTCGAAAGGCTGAACTAAAGAGCCAGGCCAGCAAGCGCGCCAAGAGACTGAGAGAGCTGCTTGAGGTCGAGGACGACTCGCCGCTGTTCACCATCGAGGCCGTAAGGCACAGCTACGAGCACATCGATGAGCGGATCGACGCCCTCGTGACCGCTGGCGACGTCTGGTCACTCAGCGACTGGTACATCTCCGAAGATCTCTACCTCCTGTCGGTAAGTGAGATCGAGGCCAGGAGCCAGGGGCAGGAGGGCAGGCACGAGAACGTCCGGTACTTTGCGCCGTTCGTTGGCCTGCTCGTGTTCGGCGAGGACGAAATAGACCTGTTCCAAGTGGAGGCTGCCCTGCACGAGCTGCTTGCTGTAAGCGTCGGAGCTACGCAGAAGATCGTGGGGGAGTACCCACCGGGACGCGCGGCGATAGGTACGTTCAAGCCGCAACTGTGGCAGCCTGACCTCTGGCAAAGACGACGCCAGCAGGTCGAGGAGATGCGTGAGATCTACCGCCAGGACGGAAGATCTCGAATGGTCCTGAAGACTGAGCTGAGCACAGTCGACATTCTCGTGCCCAGGATCACCGCGGCCGCGGACGAACAGGACGCCGTGCCGCGGTAGCGGTGTGGATCGATGGTGCACGCCATCCCGGAATCATCGGCGCTGCACCGCATTGGCCCCGGCCGCCCGAAGGATCGACGGCAGACGGCTGAGAGACCTCATGAGTCGTAGTTGCGGACCTCAACCATTCCGGCGTCAATCAACGTAGTGCCGTTCCAGTACCACCGATTGAACGAGTAGGTCGGGTTGTAGGTCAGATTCACGGCCGGGTGAACCTCGGGCGGGCGAACTGGTTCCCAGTCCCGCTCGCCTGTGATTACCGCGCGGACTCCCTGGCTGATGTCCAGGCACGGTTCCTCCACGTTCTCGGGGTAGCAGAACCGCCATTCCCGTTCGTGAGTCCAGTCGCTACGGCCGGGCTGAGGGCCGAGGCTCGTCCGAACCATGAGAGCCTGCCAACCGTCACCGCGAATTGCGCCGGACGCGTCCTGGAATTTCGGTGCGTCGGTGTCGTCCACATAGAGAACCGGCCGCATGCCGGCCTGCCACATCACCGATCGATCGAGAACGACCGCCCAAGGGCTGTAAGTCCCGCGTGTGTTCAAGCCCTGCTTGAAGGCCCACTGGAGTTCGGCAGGGGAGATGTCTGAAGCGCTCACTACGCGATTGGATCCCGACCCCGGCACTTGAAACCCGCGAATCAGGGCGTTGATCGCGATGTTGCTCAGCTTCTCACTGACGGAGAGCTCCTTGACCTGCGCTGGTTCCGGCCCGAATAAGGAACTCCCTCGTGGTCGACCGACGAAGTGGATCAGGAGCGGTTGGATCGGCAGCCAGACCTTCCGATCCGGCACGGCCGGTTCAGTGATGGACACCGCCAGTTGCATGGGCATATGCACATCGTGCCGCCAGCCATTGCCTGGCGCTTGGGAACAGCGCGGTGCAACGCCGTCCGATAGCACGAGATGAGCTCACCGCTATGACGCGCCAGACGCGTTCCGTTTCTGTCGCAGTACAGCGGGAGTGATGATGGGCTGGTGCTTGTGAAGTACCCGGTGACAGGTAGGGCAGACCAGCGCTAGATCCTTCATGGTGGTGACGCTCTCGCCGATCTCGTGCAGAGGGACGACGTGGTGAACGTCGATGACTCCCTCGACGCCGTACGCCTCGGAGGACTCGAAGTCGCAGACCTCGCAGGCGAGGCGGCCGGTCTTCTTGAGTACGCTCTGCTTCTTCTTGGCGACGAGCGCCCGGTCGCGTTCGCGGCGACGGTGCTCACGGAACAGGATCCGGCCCTCTAGTGCCCCGTACTCCTCGTCCTCACCGGTCTCCTCGGGCGCGTCGTCAGACTCGCCGCGGGAGCGGATCAGGGCGACGGCCTGCGCAAGCTCGCCGGGGCGGTGCGCCCACGCGTCCCACACCCTGGCGTCTCCTGCCCCTCCGTGATCCATACCCTGGCCCTCGTGTGCCGGGTCGATCGACGAGAAGTTGTCGAGCTTGAGCGACACGCTCGAAGGGTTGCGGAAAGCGGGGTTCGACCGAACAGCCTCCTGAAAGATCCGGAGCGACCGCAGCTCCTCGCTGAGGGCTGCGACCTTCGCACTGAAGCCCTGGCGGCCCTGTCCCCGGATGTGCAGGTAGAGGTCGAGGGCCAGCATCAACTCATCCACGGACCAGTTAGGCGGCATCGTGGGACGGGTGACCTCGAAGCCGAGCTTGTTGAGGCGGTTCGCGACCGTGCTCTCACCGCCGGAGAACATGTCAGGCGACATGAGAGTGCCGGTCTGGTACAGGTGAGCCACGCCTGTAATTGCCTTCGAGTCGTACCGCTTTCCATCGATCACGATGAAGTAGTCCCTGGCGGGCTTGAAGCCGTACTTGCCGAGGAACGCCTCGCGTCCGCTGGCCTCGAACTCGGCAATCGCCTTGTTCACGGCTTCGGGGTCTGTCAGATCTGCGAGGCTCATATGGCGAACGTATCCGCAGGGTGTGACATCCGCGCTGCAGCACTTCCGCCCAGCCCTGTTGGCGTGCCCCCCGGGTGCCCCCCGAGAGCGCATCTACCCGCATCCGATGCACTCGATGCACCCGGAGAATCGGGCCTGAAATAGCAGGGAATTCGAGCCCCCATCGTTCGCAATGAGAAGGTCGGGGGTTCGAATCCCCCTAGCTCCACCCTTGGAAGGGCCGCTGACCTGCTGTGTTAGCGGCCCTTCGTATTGCCCGGATGCGGGTTCCGAGGACTGCGGACACGGTTCGTGACACGGTTGCGCGGGCGCCGTCTCGGGTGCGTGTGCAGGTGAGACTTGAACCCCTATGACGGCGTAGACGGTACGGGTCGAGACCCTTGTGGCGGCGGTGACTGAGGTGTCGCTGGTGGACACGATCGAGACACGGTTGACTCGGAGGGCAGTGATGCGCCTGGGTTCATCGCATGGGAAAGCGACGTTTGGAGCCAGGGCAACATGGCGTGGTCTTTGTCGAGCGGACCCGGGACGAAGAGATGGGCGGCGCGGGCTCGGTTACGTCTGTTCGACGGCGGCGCGGTGTGGGTAGCGCGGGCCGCGGACTCGAAGGACGCGGCTCGGCTGCTGGTCGAAGCGGATTGTGGGGACCTGCAGGGCTAGAGGACGGCCTCCTTGGCGCTAGGCCGAGGGCTGGTGAGCGGTCGGTCAGCTGTTCAGACGGCCCTCAACGCCGCATGTGCTGACAGTCCGGCGGCCCGACCGGCTCCGTAATGACGAACCCCGAGCTGTGGTTCATCCGCCTGCTCATCCCGAACGCGTCGCCACGTTCGGGTTCGGTCTCGAGGTTCGGCGGCGCCAAGGCAGGGAACCTTCGAGTTCGATTTCGAGCGAGAAACTAAGAAATGTTCGGACCAGCACGATGACTCCGAGCGCGACGGCGCTGTTGAGTGTGGGATCGACCGTGATTGTCATGACAATGTCGGCGATAATGAGGAATTCCAGGCCCAAGAGAATGGCGCGCCCGACGTTACGACGCGCTCCCTCGTAGGCGCGGCGTCCCCCGACCCGCCGGTACGAGACGGCGGCCGAGACGAACGCAGCCACTGACCCCACGACCAAGACCGCAACGCCGCCCACTTCGAATCCGCGCACGACTGCTTCCATCAGGTCGTCCAAGCTGATATCCGCCATCTGCCGAGCGTTTCACGTCAGGGTCGAATCTCCACGGCGACTTGCGGCTACAAGGCGATTCCGTGAGTCGACGACTGCCTCAGCATGGCCGAGGGCGCCTTGCGGTTGCGGCCCGGAACCTTAACGGGGAGTGTGTGGAGCACGTGGTGCAGGTCCCACCCAGGGAAGGGGTCGATCAAATTCGTCCCGATTCTGTAGATGTCGACCGATAACGATTACGAGGGCCGGTTGATGGTCGAGGCCGAACAGGCCCGTCCAGGCGAACCCGCTGGCTCGTGCGGATCAAGGCCTACGCCTACCTGCGTGACAAGTTTTCGGCTTCTAGCCGGCGACTTAAGACATCAAGGGAGCGAGTATGACGACGACGTCCACGTCCGCCCGGGACATTTACTTTAGCTTCTTCATGTTCACTGCCGACCTGCGTCCGGATGACGAGGCCTACAGCCGGATCCTGATCGAACACTGCCGAGCGCTCAAGGACATGGGCTACACCGGCTTCGATGTGCATATCGCGCCGCAGCCGGTCGGCGGCGATCACGCGCTGGAGGTCGCGAGCTACGTCAAGCTGAAGAATCGGTTCGACCTCGCCGGCGTGGGCGACGTTCCGTTCACCATCAACGTCGGGACGACGCAGCGGTTTGACATCACCTCGCCCTATCAGGAGCAACGTGCGCAGGCGCTCGCGTATCTCAAGTCCCGGGTCGACATCGCCGCCATCATGGGCGGTGACTCCGCCATCATGTCAGGGCCGTTCCTTTACCCCTACGGGGTCTTCCCGGACACCGACGACGGTGAGCCGATCTGGAGCGATGCGCTGCAGGACTGGATGGCACAACGGTATGTGACGGCGCGGTCCAGCTTTGCGGAGCTGGTCGAGCATGCCGGCACGAAGAACGTCACGCTCGCGATCGAGCCGGTCAAGAGCTGGGAGACACCTGGGCCGAACATGGTCTCCGAGGTGCTGGACTTCCTCGACAGCTTCGAGAGCCGGCCGGCCGGCGTGGCCCTCGACACCGCGCAGGTCGTCATGGAAAGCCAGGGCCCGCAGAGCTTCCAGCGCAATGTCGCGCGCGCGTCCGCGCAGCACCGACTGCACTTCGTGCACGTCTCAGCGCCCGACCGGGGCGCCGTGGGGGACGCCTGGATCCCGTGGGACCTGCTGCTGCGGGAGCTCGAACCGGTGTTCCGCGGCCCGTACCTCGTTGAGGTCTTCAACGCGATCCCGCCCTTCGACAGTTCCATGCGGATGTCGCGCCGTCGGTTCTGGCGGCCGGGCGAGGACGACCCGACGCCCTATGGCAGCGCCTATGACGTCGCCGCGACCGCGTTGGCCACGTTGCAGAAACAGCTGGCCGCGGCCGCCCAGTACGCGTGACTGTCCATCTCTCCCCAACGCAGGCTCGGAGATCCACCCATGTCGCACTCCCTGTCGGATCCCATCATCGTGGTGGCGAGACGCTCCGCTGATGTCCGCGTGCACACCTTCATCTCCTCGTTCCTGGACAACAACATTGCCAACGCCACGCACATCATCGAGGGCCCGTCCAAGCTGGTCCTGGTCGACGGCCAGTTCCTCGCGCCGTACGCCCGACGCTTCCGCGAGTATGCCGACACCCTGGGCAAGCCGATCGAGAGGCTGTATCTCTCGCATCGCCACCCGGACCACTGGTTCGGGCTGGGAACGGCCTTTCGCGACGTGCCCATCTTCGCGTTGGCCGAGACCGTCGACTTCCTCAAAGCGCACGGCGAAGAATCTCTGGGCGACCACTGGAAGATGGGCGGCTTCGCTCCAGAGATCGTTGTCGTGCCCGACGGGATCGTGCAGCCAGGTGAGGAAACCATCGACGGGATCCGCTACCTCTTCGACGTGGTGACCGACACCGAGATCGACTATCACCTGACCATCAAGCTCCCCGAGCTGGGCGTGTGTATCGCACAGGACCTGCTGTACAGCGGAACTCACCTCTACCTGAGTTCTGGCATGCACCGATGGATCCGTGTCCTGAGCCAGTTGCTGACGGAGGATCATGACTTGTTCCTCGCCGGTCATGGTCTCCCGGCGGACAAGAACGAGGTCGCTCGGAACATCGAATATCTGTCCGCGGCCGCTGCGGCAGTCGCCGACGGAATGACTGGCGCTGATTTCAAGAACTTCATGCTCGCGCGCTATCCCGAACGCCGGTGTCCCGGAATCTTCGACATCTATCTGCCACGCCTGTTCGGCGGCGCGGCTAGTTACTGATCCTTGGCCACCTTCGATGGAGGTTCCGAAGCATGAGTGATCCCTACACGGTCGGGCAGTACATGGTCGACCGACTCCACCAGGTGGGGTTGGGCCATCTCTTCTCCATCGCCGGCGATTATTCCATCCGGTGGGTGAACGGGTACGTGGGCCCTAGCCCGATCACAGTCATCGAAGAGGTCAACGAGCTCAATGCCGGTTATGCCGCCGACGGCTATGCCCGCATCAACGGAATAGGGGCGCTCTGCGTCACCTATTCCGCCGGCGCGTTGAGCGCGGCGAACGCCATCGCCGGGGCCTACGCCGAGAGAGTGCCCGTGGTCCTGATCAATGGCACGCCCGACATCAAGAAGACTCTTGCGTTTGAACAGACCGGTTTCAGCGCGCATCACTTCATCAGCGGGCGCGAGACCGACATGCAGGCCTTTGAGCATCTGACCGCTGCTGCGGTGCGAGTCGACAATCCCGACCTGGCCGGCATGCTGATCGATTACGCACTCACGCAGTGCATCACGGAACGACGTCCGGTCTACATCGAGCTCCTCCAGGACATGATCGACATGGAGTGCGAACCGCCGCGCGGCGAGCTCAGGCCGGCACGGACGATGTCCGACGATGCCAGCCTCGAGGAGTCCATCGCGACGATCACGGCGATGCTCGAGAAGGCGAGCAACCCGCTGATCTGGGTGGGCATCGAGGTCGACCGCTTCGGCCTGCACGAACAGGCCGCGATGCTGCTGCGACAGCTGAACATTCCCTATGTCACCGAGCTCTTGAGCAAGTCGGTCCTCGCCGAGGAGGACGCCCTGTTCGCCGGTGTCTTCGACGGGCAGGCGTCCTCCGCAGAGGTCCAGAGCCTGGTGGAGGGGGCCGACTTCGTCCTGGCACTGGGCGTCTGGCTGACAGATCTCAACACCCTGGGCTGGAGTCCAGAGTTCGAGAAGACGGCCTTCGTGTCGTTCGACACCGTCAAGTACGGCACCTCCTTCTGGGCCCAGGTCGCGCTGGCCCACGCCATCGACGCCCTGATCAAGAGTGGCGTCTCACGGAAGGCGGCGCCGTTCCCAGCAGTGACGCCACCGACCACCGCCCCACCGGATCCTGCTGCCCCGATCACGTATACCGGGTTCTACGACTTCATCCCGCGCTACGTCGACGAGAACACGATCGTCGGCAGCGACGCGAGCCTGAACTACTTCGGCAGTCTGCTGTTGAGGGTCCCCACCGCCAGAGCGTTCTTCGCTCAGCCGTCGTACTCGTCGATCGGCTACATCTCGCCGGCGGCGACGGGCGTCTGCCTGGCCAAGCGCAGGGAGCAACGGGTGATGGTCTTCGCCGGTGACGGCGGCTTCCAGATGAGCGCCCAATGCCTTTCGACGCAGACGCGCTTCGGCCTCGACCCGATCATCTTCGTCATCGACAACGGTGTGTATGGCGTCGAGCAGTGGCTCGCCGACCCGACCGTCTTCCGCACCGACGACCCCTTCTACGACTCCTGTTACCTGCATCCCTGGGAATACAGCAAACTGGCCGCGGTCTTCGGCTGCCAAGGCTGGAAGGCCGCGACCTACGGCGAGCTCGACGACGCCGTCCAGGGGGCACTGGCCAACACGAGCGGCCCGTCCATCATTCAGGTCGTCATCAATGAAAAGTCCCTTCCGGTCAATGCCGAGTGGAAGAAGACATGATGGGATCTGAGGTTGAAGACGACTCGCGGCTGAAGGGGGACGCCCTCGTCGAGGGGCAGTTCAAGCCTGAGCGGATGAACGCTCTGACCGACGGCGTGTTCGCGATCGTGCTGACCCTCCTCGTGCTGGACCTGAAGCTGCCGGAGACAGACGAGTCCATCCTCGCGCTCATGAGCAACGACCGACGGGTGTTCATCGCATGGCTGATCAGTTTCCTGCTGATCGCTCGTTTCTGGCTCGTGCACCACGCGGTGACGGCGCGGCTCCAGCAGTGTCACGTCGGGACCTTGGCCCTGAACTTCGGCGTGCTTGGCTCGGTGTCCCTCGTGCCCTTCTCGGCCGACCTCATCGGGACCGAGCGGATCGCCGAGCCCTGGTCCACGATCGTCTTCGCAGGCAACGTCGGGTTGATGTCGCTCAGCGTCGGCCTGCTGGCCAGGCACGCGCTGCGCGAACCGTACTTGCTTCACCCCGACCAGTCCAGAACGGTGCTGAGCCGTCACCGGTCGCACCACCTCTACGTGCTGCCGACAGTCGCGATGGCCTCGGTCCTGCTCGCCTTCGTGCATCCGTACCTCGCGGTCGGCGTTCTCCTGGCGGAGTTCGTGGTCGTCACCGTCTGGGGTGGCTGGCACTTCCGGACTCGCTCACGTCTCGACCGCACCAGGCCGCACGCCTTCGCGGAAGGATCGTCATGAAGGTCGAGGTCGGCATGTAGCTCTGTTAGCTGGGTGATCGCTCACTTCTCCCCTCCTTCGAAAGGCACCCATGTTTGCCTCCGGAACCGTTCGCCTCGCCGCTGTGCCCAACGCCTGGGTCAACGACGACCTCCCAGAGCTCGGCGCGGGCACCTCCTTCGACCAGATCATCAGCGAGATGGCGCTCGCGGGCTACGAGGGCACCGAGCTGGGCAGCACCTATCCCAACGACGCCGCGACCCTCAGGGCCGCTCTCGACGTGCGGGGGTTGGCTCCTTCGGGGGGCTGGGTCTCCACGTGGTTCGCCTCGAAGGGGGGCGCGTACGAGCAGACCCTGCAGACCTTCCGCGATCAGATCCCGTTCTTCACCGCGATCGGCCTGCAGGACGTCTATGTCGCCGAGGTGACCGGGGCCGTCCACCAGCAGCCCGTCCCGGCCCTGGCGAACCGGCCTGTCTTCGACGACGCGCAGTGGGACGACATGATCCGCGGACTGGGCGAGATGGGCCGGATCGCCGCCGATCACGGCCTGCGCATCAACTACCACCACCACACGGGCACGGGAGTGCAGTCGTCCGAGGACATCGACCGCCTGATGACCGACACCGTGGCCGGCGAGACCTGGCTGCTCCTGGACACGGCCCACCTGCTGGTCGGGGGAGGTGACCCCATGAACGTCCTGGCTCGGCACGAGGGACGCATCGGTCACGTCCACCTCAAGAACCTCCGCCAGCCGGTGCTGGACCGGATGCACAAGGAGGCGTTGAGCTTCTGGGAAGCCCTGCGCCAGGGCATCTTCACCGTCCCGGGCGACATGGAGGGCTGCATCGACTTTGCCCCGCTTCTGCAGAGGCTGGCCGACGACGGCTGGACGGGTTGGCTGGTGGTGGAGGCGGAACAAGACCCGGCCACCGCGCACCCGCTGGAGGCGTTCCGTCTCGCGCGCCGCCACATCGCAGACCTGACAGGGCTCTGACGTGGCCACTGTCGAGAACGATCGGTTGACAGCGACCAACGCCGACGGGGTCCCGTGGCGTCGGTGGGGGCCCTACCTGTCCGACCGACAGTGGGGCACGGTGCGCGAGGACACCTCCCCGGGCGGCGACGCCTGGGACTCCTTCCCGCACGACCAGGCGCGATCGCGCGCCTACGCATGGGGCGAGGACGGCCTGCTCGGCATCAGCGACGACACCCAGCGGCTGTGCTTCGGCCTGGCCGTGTGGAACGAGGCCGATCCCATCATCAAGGAGAGGCTCTTCGGCCTCACCAACAGCGAGGGCAACCACGGCGAGGACGTCAAGGAGTACTACTTCTACCAGGACTCGACTCCGACGCACTCGTTCATGCGTGGGCTGTACAAGTACCCGCACGCCGCGTACCCCTACGACGACCTGCTGCGCACCAATGCCGCACGTGACAAGCAGGCCCCGGAGTACGAGCTCGTCGACACCGGGATCTTCTCCGAGCAGCGCTACTTCGACGTCGAGGTCGTCTATGCGAAGGCGGGTCCTGAGGACGTCCTGGTCACGATCACCGCCACCAACCGCGGACCGGACCCGGCGGTGCTCCACCTGCTTCCGACCCTGTGGCTGCGCAACACCTGGGGCGACGATCCCGATGCGCCGCGGCCCCGGCTGAGAGCTGACGCAGACGCGCGACGCATCGCCGTCGACTGTCCCGAGCTGGGGACCTACGCGCTCGCCTGGGAGGACGACGTCGACGTCCTCGTCACCGAGAACGAGACCAACTGGGCAAGGATCGCCGGCGGCACGAACGCGACGGCGTACGTCAAGGACGGCATCAACGACGCGGTCGTTACGGGCCGGTCCGACTCGGTGAACCCCGACCTGACGGGGACCAAGGTGGCGCTCCGTCGGCGCGACGTCATCGAAGCCGGCAGGTCGGTGACCATGCGTCTGCGTCTGTCGAACGCGATGCCCGAGCAACCGCTCGGCAAGGACACGGACCGGTTGCTGGAGAAGCGCCGCGCCGAGGCCGACGACTTCTACGCCTCCATTACCCCGCCATCGGTCACCGCGGACGGCGCGATGGTCATGCGGCAGGCTCTCGCAGGGATGCTGTGGTCGAAGCAGTTCTACTGCTATGACTTGGATCGGTGGCTCAGCGAGCGTGAAGTGCACCCGCTGCGCGACGAGGCCGGCCTCGACCACCGCAACGCCCGCTGGTTCCACATGGTGTGCGGTGACATCATCTCCATGCCTGACTGCTGGGAGTATCCCTGGTTCGCGGCGTGGGACCTGGCGTTCCACACCATGACGCTGGCGATGGTCGACACGGCCTTCGCTCGTGACCAGCTCCAGCTGCTGCTGGGCGAGCGCTACCTCCACCCGTCGGGTCAGATTCCGGCATACGAGTGGAACTTCTCGGACGTCAATCCACCCGTGCACGCACTGGCGACCCTCTTCAGCCACGTGGAGGCCGCCGGAGACAGCATCGACGACGACCATGACTTCCTCACCGACATGTTCGGCAAGCTCATGCTCAACTTCACCTGGTGGGTCAACCGGAAGGACGTCAACGGCGCCAACGCCTTCGAGGGGGGATTCCTGGGATTGGACAACATCGCCGTCTTCGACCGCAGTGCCGCCCAGCTGCCCACCGGAGGACGGCTCGAACAGGCAGACGGTACGGCCTGGATGGCGCTGTACTGCCAGACGATGCTCGAGCTCTCGCTGGAGCTAGTGGCCACCGACGCCAACTACGAGGGCATGGCGCTCAAGTTCCTCGAGCACTTCCTGTACATCTCCGCAGCCATGGAACGCGGCGACGGGATGTGGGACGACGAGGACGGCTTCTTCTACGACCAGCTCCGACGCCCCGACGGATCAGGGGAGCGGCTCCGCGTGCGCTCGATGGTCGGCCTGATCCCGCTCTGCGCGGTGACCGTCGTGCCGGCCGACGCCTTCGGGCTCCTCAGCGAGCGGCTGGACGAGTTCATGGGTCGCCATCCCGACCTCCTCGGTCAGCTGTCTGATCCGACTCTGCCAGGCGTTGCGGACCGGAGGCTGTTGACGCTGCTCAACGAGGACCGGTTGCGCAGCGTGCTGGGCGACCTGCTGGACGAGGACGAGTTCCTCAGCCCGCAAGGCATCCGTGCCCTATCGCGTTACCACCTCGACCACCCGTTCTCGATGGAGGTCGAGGGACAGACGTTCGGGGTGGGCTACCTCCCGGGCGAGTCCGACAGCGGCATGTTCGGCGGCAACTCCAACTGGCGCGGACCGGTGTGGATGCCGGTGAACTTCATGGTCATCCGGGCGCTGCTCCAGTACTACCTCTACTACGGCGACGAGTTCACCGTCGAGATGCCGACCGGGTCGGGCAACCACCGCACCTTGTTCGAGGTGGCGCACGAGATCGCGGACCGCCTGGTCTCGATCTTCATCCCTGACGGGGACGGCCGCCGCCCGGTGTTCGGTGGTGTCGAGCTGTTCCAGACCGACGAGCACTGGCGCGACAACCTGTTGTTCTACGAGTACTTCCACGGCGACAACGGAGCGGGCATCGGGGCATCTCACCAAACCGGCTGGACGGGGCTGGTGGCGAAGCTCATCCAGCTCTTCGGCACGCTGGACGCCGCCGAGATGCTGGCGGGTCGGACCACGCACCCTTTCACCACTCTGTTCCGGCGCGACGTCGGCTGACCTCGAAGACGTTCTAGCCGCCTGCTCCACTCTTCGGAACGTGCCGACCTCCTGATCTTGCTCAACCTCCCAAGAAAGGCCTCTCATGCCAGCTCCGATCGACCATGCCGCCGCAGCGCGCACCGCCTACGACGTTCTCGTCGTCGGTTCGGGTGTCAGCGGGGCCATCATCGCCCGATCGCTCGCCGAGCGCGGACTCCAGGTGCTCATCATCGAGGCCGGCCCGGGGGAGGAGCTGTCGGCCGCGGAGTACGACACGCACGTCACGCGGTTCTACGGTGCGGCCGCCAAGGACAACAACTCCGCCTACGAGGTCAACCCGAATGCGCCGATGCCGCGTTCCCCGGACGTGAGGCGACTCCAGGCGGGGCACCCCGACTCGACGAGCTATCTCATCCAGAACGGTCCGTACGAGATGGACAGCACCTACACCCGGGTGCTGGGCGGCACGACGATGCACTGGGAGGGCAAGGCCATGCGCATGCTCCCCGAGGACTTTCAGATGCGCACCCGCTTCGGGCAGGGGTGCGACTGGCCCATCGCGTACGACGACCTCGAGCTGTACTACCAGCAGGCGGAGCGCGAGCTCGGCGTGTCCGCCGACGTGGCCGACCAGACGTTCTACGGCATCACGTTCCCCCCGGACTACGTGTTCCCGATGCACAGCCTGCCGCCGTCCTACCTCGACACCGTGATCGCCCGGGACCTCGACGGCACCGTCGTGCAGCTCGAGGAAACCGACTGCACGATCCTGGTGCGCCCCACGGCCCAGGCCCGCAACAGCATCCCCAACCCCGCCTATGACGGCGGCAAGGGATACGTGCCCGTCGGTGCGGTGAGCACGCACCAGATCGACCAGGGCGACCGCTGCCAGGGCAATATCAACTGCGTGCCGCTGTGCCCTGTCCAGGCCAAGTACAGCGCCCGCAAGACGCTCTCCTTCGGCGTGCGGACGGGCCGTGTCGACATCCTCTCGCAGACGGTCGCCTCCCAGGTGCACGTCGGTGCGGACGGTCAGGTCAGCCACGTGGACTACCAGGCCTACGGCTCGACGACGTCGCCGGAGCACGTCACCGGGTCACTGCGCGCCACCACGTACGTGCTTGCTGCCAACCCCGTCGAGAACGCTCGGCTGCTGCTGGCCTCCGGCCTGCCGAGCAGCAGCGGGCTCGTCGGCCGCAACCTGATGGACCACGCCTACCTGCTGACCTGGGGCCTGCTGCCCGATATCGCGGGGACGATGCGCGGCTCGCAGTGCACCTCGGGGATCGAGGACCTGCGTTCGGGGGATTTCCGCACCCGCCATGCCGCGATGCGTGTCAGCATCCACAACGATGGCTGGTCCTGGCCCACGGGGTCGCCGTACACCGACCTGATCGAGCTGGTCGACGACGCGAATGCCTACGGCACAGCCCTGCGGCGGCGCGTGGCGGACCGGATCTCACGCCAGCTGATGCTGTCGTTCATGATCGACCTGCCGCCGGAGCCGAGCAACCGGATCACGGTCGACGGTCGTTACGTCGACGCGCTGGGCAACCTGCGCCCGGTGCTGTCGTACTCCCTGCCGGACTACACGATGGACGCCGTCGCGGCCAGCCGCCGGGTCTCGCGTCAGCTGTTCCAGCGGCTCGGCGTCGAGGACAGGACCCGCTACGACCCGCTGGACCCCGGCTTCGTGTCCCACCAGGGCGAGGGCTACGTGATCCGCGGCGGCAACCACTGGTCCGGCACCCACATCATGGGCACGGCCAGCCACGACTCCGTCGTCGACAGCCACCAGAGGTCCTGGGACCACCAGAACCTCTACCTCGTCGGATCGGGGAGCATGCCGAGCATCGGCACGTCCAACACGACGCTCACGCTGGCGGCGTTGTCGTTCCGCACCGCGGACCACATCGTTTCTGAGCTGACCACCCGCCCGTCCGTCATGATCGAGGGATGACCTGATGAACCTGCGCCGAATCGCCACCGTCGAGGACCTGCACCAATACCTCTATGTCGCCATGCAGCTGGAGCACGCGACAATCCCGCCGTACCTCACGGCGCTCTACTCGATGCACCCCACGGTGAACGCCGATGCCTACCGGGTGATCCGGGTCGTCGCGGTCGAAGAGATGCTTCACCTGACCCTGGCCGCGAACATCCTCAACGCCGTGGGAGGGACCCCGGACCTGTCTGCGAACGGCTTCGTGCCTGCCTACCCCGCGCGCCTGCCCGACGGCGAGGACGACTTCGAGGTCGGCACGCGCGCCTTCTCCCGCGACACGATCGAGACCTTCCTGAAGATCGAGCGGCCAGCCGTGGCAGGAGGGGACGACTCCCGCTTCGTGTCGCGTGACGGGTCCGCCCGCGCCCTGCTGCCCGCGGTGGACGCCCACGAGGACGATCTCCACTTCTTCAGCATCGGGGAGTTCTACGCCGAGATCGGCGAGGGGCTCGAGCGACTCCACCACGAGATGGGCGAAGACCTGTTCTGTGGCGACCCGGCCCGTCAGGTCGGGCCTGCCTACTACTACTCCGGTGGTGCTGCGATCGTGGAGGTCACCGACGCGTCGTCGGCCGCCGCTGCGATGCGCGTCATCAGCGAGCAGGGCGAAGGCCTGGGTGGCGGGATCTTCGACGAGGAGGGAGAGCTCGCCCACTACTACCGGTTCCAGCAGCTGCTCCTGGGCCGCCACTACCAGCCCGGGGACGAGGCCGGCAGCCCGACTGGTCCGGCCCTGGACGTGGACTGGGACGCCGTCTACCCGGTGGTGCCCGACTCGGCCCTCGACCACTACACGGAGCCCGGCGAGCTGCAGGACGCCGTGACGGCCTTCAGCCGGGCGTACGGCGACTTCCTCACCCGGCTCACCGAGGCGTTCAACGGCCGACCGGACCTGCTGCTGCCGGCCGTGGTCGATATGTTCCACATCAAGGACCTCGCCTCGCAGATCGTCCGCAACCCGATGCCCGGCCGACCGGGAGTCAATGCGGCCCCCGTCTTCCGCGGCCTCGTCCCGGTGGAGGTGGCCTGAGATGAACGACAAGTTCCACGAGGCGTTTCTCGACCTCTCGTCGACCCTGACGGGCTATTCGCGCTTCCGTCTGCTCGGCACCGGCCAGGCTGATCCCTACCTGTCCACGACGCGTGAAGCCGTGGGGGAGGAGGTCCTGGCTGAGCTGCTCAACGCGTTCACGGACGTGCACCGCGACGCCGGCGACGACGAGGAGGCGCTGGACACCGGACTCCGGGCCCGCATCCTCAGCGACCGTCTGCTCGGCCCGGTCGCGCGCAACGTGATCAAGATGTGGTTCGTCGGCACGTGGTACGAGCTTCCGCAGGAATGGCGTGACGTGCAGGCCACCCGCGGTCACGACAGCACCCACGTCGTCTCCCCGGCGTCGTACACCGAGGGCCTCCTGTGGCCCACCATCGGCGCCAACCCGCCCGGAGCCAAGGCGCAGGGCTTCGGCAGCTGGGCGGCACCACCCACGATCGACGCCCCCTGATGCGCGTCAAGGGACTTGACCACCACGTCACCAATGACGCGAGCGGGTCGTCACGTTGAGCGAGGAGCGCCCGGCACCGCAGCCGCCCACCGGCGGGCTGCACCTCGGCGAGTGGGGTGCCGAGCTCGCGGGCACGGCCGTCCTGGTCTTCACCGCCCTCTCGACCGCCACACTGCTGTTCCATCCGGGATCGGTCGTCCAGGACTGGCTCCCGTCCGAGTCCGCACGTCGGCTCCTGCTCGGCATCGTGTTCGTGGTCATCCTCGCCTCGATCGCGAGGAGCCCGACCGGTCGTCTTAGTGGCGCCCATCTCAACCCCGCGGTGACGCTCGCATTCTGGATCACCGGGCACGTGCACCCGCACGACCTCTTCGGCTACTGGACGGCTCAACTCATCGGAGGCGCGTTCGGCGCGTTCGCGCTCCGCCTCGTCTGGAGGCAGACGGCAGCGGGCATCGAGTACGGCGCCATCGTTCCGGAGGTGGCCCCCTGGGCCGCCGTGCTGGTGGAAGCCTTGATGGTGGGTCTCGTCATATGCGCGATCTTCGTGTCCGTCTCCACGCCTGCCCTGGTTCGGTGGACCCCGGTCGTCGCCGGCACGGTCGTGACGCTGAACTTCTGGCTGGGCTCCCCGTTCACCCACGCCGGCCTGAACCCGGCGCGGACCCTGGGACCCAATCTCGTGGCGGGACAGTGGCAGGACTGGTGGGTGTACTTCGTGGGGCCGCTCGCTGGGGCGGCGCTCGTGGCGCTGGTGTGGCGGACGACCCCGCGAGTCATCCTCACCGCGAAGCTCTTCCACGACTCCGACTACCGCTCGGTCCTGCGCACGCATCTGCCGGCCCGGCGCCCCGCCACCGCGAAGCCGCCCGGGGACTCACAGCCTCAGTTCCACGTGCAGCAGTGAGACGAGCGGCTCATCTCAGCGCTGCTGTCGCTCGAGGGCCTCGTTGAGGTACAGCGCGCTGTTGACGAGGGCGAGGTGCGTGAAGGCCTGCGGGTAGTTGCCCAGGAACCGCCCCGATGGGTCGAGCTCCTCGGCGTACAGGCCCAGATGGTTCGCGTAGCCGTGCAGCTTCTCGAAGAAGAGTCGCGCCTTGTCGACCTGACCGGACCGGGCGAGGCACTCCACGAACCAGAAGGAGCAGATGCCGAAGGTGCCTTCGGCGCCTTCCAGGCCGTCCGACGCGGCCTCGTCCGGGCGGTAACGGTAGACGAGCGCGTCGTCCACCAGCTCCCTCTCGACGGCGTCGAGGGTGGACAGCCAGCGCGGGTCACGGGGGGCGATGAAGTCGACGAGCGGCATCATCAGCGCCGACGCGTCCAGCGTGTCGGAACCTTTCGACTGGACGAACGCTTGCTTCTGCTCGCTCCAGAAGCCGGTGTAGATCTCGTTGTGGATGTCGTCGCGGACCTGGAGCCAGTGGGTCAGGGGAGCGGGGAACGACCGCCGCTGCGCGATCCGGATCGCCCGGTCCAACGCCACCCAGTCGGTGAGCCGCGAGTACAGGAACTCGCGCTGCCCGCCACGGACCTCCCAGATGCCCTCGTCGGTGTCCCGCCAGTGGTCGCAGACCCAGTCGGTCGCCACCGACAGGTCCTTCCACAACGCGTAGGAGATCGGCTCGACCAGCTCGTCGTAGAGGTTGACCGCGTAGAGCAGCTCACCGTAGATGTCCAGCTGGGTCTGGTCGTACGCCCCGTTCCCGATGCGCACCGGAGCGGAGTCCCGGTAGCCGCTCAGATGGTCCAGGGTCTCCTCGGTGAGGTCGTGCCGGCCGTCGATGCCGTACATGATCTGCAGCTTCCCCGGGGTGTCGGACTCGTCGAACCGCTGCTCGATCCAGCGCATGAAGCTGCGGGCCTCCTCGGTGAAGCCGAGGCGGATGAGGCTGGCCGCGGTGAACGACGCGTCCCGGACCCAGGTGAACCGGTAGTCCCAGTTGCGTTCGCCGCCGATCTCCTCGGGGATGCCGAAGGTGCCGGCCGCGGCGATGGAGCCGTACTTCTGCGAGGTGAGCAGCTTCAACGTCAGCGCCGAGCGGCTGATCATGTCCTGCCACCGTCCGCGGTAGGACATCGTGGTGTTCCAGCCGCGCCAGAACTGCATGCTGTGCTGCAGCGCCTTCTCGGCGTAGTCGGAGGCTTCGGCCGGGCTCCGCTCCTCGCTCTCGACGGTCTCCAGGATGAAGTCGACGCTCTCCCCGGACTGCAGAGTGAAGTCGGCGACGGCGTCACCGTCCACGACGTCGACGGGGATCGCGCAGAGCAGCCGCAGCGTCGGGGTGCTGTCGTCGTCCGGGATGAACCACACCTCGTCGCCCTTGGCCTTCGCGCGGTGACCGACCCGGGCGTAGTCGAAGCGCGGCGCGCACTCGAGATGGAGGTCGACGGGGCCCCGGACCGCGTGCACCCGCCGAATGAGGATGTGCGTGTGTCGCATCTCCCCGACCGGCATGAAATCGGTGATCTCGACGACCCCATCGACGCTGAGGAAGCGCGTCAGGAGCACGTTCGTGTCCGGCAGGTACATCTGCTTGTACCGAGATCCGTCGACGGCAGGGGCGATCTTGAACCGTCCGCCCAGGTCGTCGTCGAGCAGAGCGCCGAAGACGGTGGGGGAGTCGAAGTGTGGGAAGCACATGTAGTCGATCGACCCGTCCACGCCGGCCAGAGCCACCGTGTGCAGGTCGCCGATGAACCCATAGTTTTCGAGCGGTTGGTAAGCCACGAATGTCCTGTCCTCGAGCACGGGTTGCGCATTCGACACGCCGGGCCTTCACTGGCTATGGCAGTGTCCACGGCTCGGGAGCTTTGGGTAGTGCTGTTTGACAGTAACATCTGATTTACATTCGGTCTTATGGTGAAGGAAATACTGCGACCAGGGAGAGCCAGGCCACGCGGTTGTCAACCGACAACGCCCGCGGTTGACCGTCACTGCCTGCTGCGCGAAGATGGCCCATGAGACGCGGAAATCCGCAGCATTCTGCCTTTTGCGCCGTCTCATCAGCGCTATCGCACAAACCTGCCGTGATTCCTCCGGGAGGCTAGAAGATTCGAACCGGTCTGCAAAGGTCGGGGGGTTCGAATCCCCCTGGCTCCACAGACGGAAACCCCGCTTTACCAGGGCAGATGCTCCGGTCAGGCGGGTTTCTTCGTTGCCTAGGAGGCGTCTTCCTCGGATCGCGGCCCCCCGGCGGCCCCCGTGTCGTCGGATACCCCTTCGTTGAGGCGATCCAGGCCGCCTTGTCCGCTCCGGTCCCGAGGTAGTGCAGGTATCGGTTCGTGGTCGCGATGGACTCGTGGCCGCATCACGCCTGCACGGTTCCGGGGTCTATGCGCCGTGCCAGCCATGGGCACGCGGCGGTGTGCCGTAGGTCGTGGAGACGGCGGCCTCCGCCGGTCCCGATGCTTTTGGAGGCGGAGAATCTCGACGTGGTGGAGAACGCCAGCGTCGCATGGGTCGCCGTGGCAGACCTCGGTAAGTTCATTCCGGAGAGCACCATCTACCCGCCCATTCTCGAAGTGCTGGGAGGTACGCATGTCTGAGGCAGTGACGGAAGAGAAGCCCGCCATCGCAGCGGCGATCATCGTGCAGGATGGGAAGCTGCTGATGGTTCAGCGGCGCGTTTCGGAGGGCTCGCTCTCGTGGCAGTTCCCTGCCGGGGCCGTCGAGTCGGGGGAGACGTTCGAGCAGGCCGCCGTTCGTGAGACGGCCGAAGAGGCTGGGCTCACCGTCCAGGCCGTGAAGGTGCTGGGGGAGCGCGTGCACCCGAACACCGGTCGGCTCATGGGCCACGTCGCGTGTGACGTCGTCAGCGGTGAGGCGTACGTCGCCGACACCGAAGAACTGGCGGATCTGGTGTGGGCGACGCCGGACCAGTTCTCCGAATACGTGCCCTACGGCTTTGCGCCGGCCGTCCAGGACTACCTCACCACGAACGTCGGCTGACGGTAGCGCCCCCGCTACCAGTAGCGGGGCTCTCCGCTACGTGCGCTACCAGTTCCCACTGCACGCGGGGCGGTCTGGCGCAGTGCTCGGCGCGGTTCGTGCGTCAGTCGGCCGCCGGTAATCGGCGGACCTCCACCTCGACCCGGTCAAGGAGGTCGTGCTCCTCAATGGTGAAGCTTCCGCCGTTTGAGAGCAGGCGGTGCTGCTCAGCCTCGGCAGCCTCAGTAGGTTTGCGTGCATGACCAGTGACGACGTTGCCCGCCAGGACCTGACGGTCGACGGCGATTGGCGAGAGAACAAGTTCTTCCAACGTCGACCCTCCACCGAAACTCTGGACTGGGTGGCCGCTTCCATGGGTCAAGGTCGTCGCGTCGTCGGCCACAGTCGGCTGACCGGCGGCGTCAACTCTGCTGTCCATCGCCTGACAGTTGAGCGACACGACACGCGAACGTTCGTGGTGTTGCGGCAGTACCCGGCGGGAAGCATCGCGCTTCGGACCGCCATGGAGGAGGAGATTGCCAACCTCAAGGTGGTGGCAGGCAGCGGGCTTCCGGTCCCGACGATCTTGGCCACTGACGTTGCCGGCGCTGCTACCCGCGGAGCGCCGTCGCTGCTGATGACACGGCTACCTGGCCATGTTCACCTCAACCCAGCGGAGCACCGACTGTGGATCGAGAGGATTGCCGAGTTCGCTGCCCGGCTCCATTCCGTTGACCTCCCAGCCCCGACCTTCCGAGCTTGGGCAGACTCATGGATCACGCCTCTTGGCCAGTTTCAGGTTCCAGTCGGCGCGCACAAACCTGCGGTCTGGAAAGCCGCCTTCGATGCCTTGGAGTTACCACCACCTGAGGATGATGCCGTCTTCCTGCACTGCGACTACCTGCCCGTAAATCTGCTGTGGTCGCGCGGGAAGATCACCGGACTCACCGACTGGAATAGCGTCCATCGAGGGTCTCGCGCAATCGATGTCGGACAGTGTCGGCGGTACCTGGCGTCGCTCTACTCACCCGAGTGGGCAGAGGAACTCCGCTCGCTCTACGAATCGATCGCGGGTGTCCCTCTTCACCCGTGGTGGGACTTGTACAGCCTCCTTCACCACGACGACAACGCACCGCAGTCAATCTCCCGCCAGGTTGCTGGGCGCCACCCAGTCGACGTGTCGGGCATGACAGCTCGTGTCGAGATCGCCGTAGAACAAGCATTGCAGCGCCTCGGCTGAACACGGGCGCCACTACCTGACGACCTTCACGACGTTCTTGAGTCGGATTATGGCCGGCCCCCCGGCGGCCCCTGCCGTCGCATCCGCGACGGCCGGACGCACGGCATGCCCCATCGGCGACGGCGCCGCTCGCCGTTGCCTTGTTGGGCAGCAGTGTGGTCAACGCCGTCTTCGAGGAGATGGGATGGCGTGTTGTCCTACCCGGGCTGAGGTCCGAGACCGGCCGTCGTATCGTGTGGCTGGGCGTCGTCTCTCTGTGCTTCGGGCTGAGTCATCTGCACGGGCTGCCGGGTGGACTAGTCGGTGTGGTGGCTGCGAGCCTCTTCGGTTTCGCGATGGCGATGGAGCGAGAGTGGTCGCGGGGCAGTCTCGTCGCGTGCGTGGTCGCCCACGTCCTGGCCGATGTCGCCCTGTTATGGAGGTTCTATGCGTGACATGGCGGCCCGCGCGCTCGCGGGCACTGTCGGTGCACTCGCCGCGCGGGAAGGCGTGAGTGCTCACCTATGTGAAGGATCGGGCGCCGATGGTGTTGTCTGGGGATCCGACGGTCTCACCGTCCGCCTTGCTGCGCGGGGCGAAGACGAGATCTGGGTCCTCGCAGGGGCGTGTATCTTCGTCAGGGTCGTGGCCGACAGCGAAGGCGGCTTCGATGACGTCGAGCCGCTCGTGCTCGCGATCCTCGACGGGTGCGCACGAGAGTTCCTCGTGGACTTCGGCTCCGGTCCGGTCCCGGCGGGCTGGGAGATCACCGTGGGTGAGGGCGGTCTCTTCGCCGGAGGCGCCGACGCCAGCCAGGCCGGTGCGACTGTGGTGCTCCGGGGTCATCTCGCCAACCTCGCCGGCTGACTCCGGGCTTCCGCGTAACTCGGGCGCGGTGTGGGGAGTCCTGGACCACCGTCGCGCATTGCGATTCAAGTCGTGGTTCCTGACACGATTGCGGCCCCGAACGAGTTCGTGCCACGGATGTGCCACGCATTAGCCCTGTGCCACGCACATGCCACGCACCGAACGAGCCTGGACGGGCCCGGTTGCGCACCAATGCGCAAGGGTGCCAGACTCGACGGCGAGCCCCATCAGCCGCAGGATCTCAACGATTTTGCTGATCGCGGGCTCGCCCCGAGAACTTGAACCACGCGGTCCGATAGCGGAGCGAGGACTCGGCACCCCGAGAGAAGGTCGGGGGTTCGAATCCCCCTAGCTCCACAGACGGAAACCCCGCTTGACCAGGGCATACGCTCCGGTCGAGCGGGGTTTCTTCGTTGCCTAGGAGGCGTCTTCCTCCGAGCGCGGCCCCCTGGCGGCCCCCGTTCGTCTATACCTGGCAGGGCCCGGTCGAGCGTGTACGACTCCATACTGCGCAAGGTCGAGGACATAGCGACGCAGCCGCCGGGCATTTGAAGACTTGACGACCTGCGCAGCAACCGTGCAAGGTCTGGCCTTGAGCCGAGGGCGGCGCGTCCTTCCGGCCCCCTCTTCGCCTCACGAGAGGGAAAAGTCCCCATGGCATCATTCCTGAGCCGCCTGCGTCCCCGGTGGCTCGTGCCGGTCGTCGTCGGCCTCGCGGTCGTCCTCGGTGGCGCCGCCGCTCTCGCGCCGACCATCGCCGGCAACATCGCGGGCAACGACGGGTCGGTCGATCCCAGGTTTGACGGCGCCCTGATCAGCTCGTCGCCGGAGGCGAGCGCCAGCGCCAGCGCGTCCGCGACGGCCAGCCCGAGCCCGAGCCCGAGCCCCAGCCCCTCGGACACCGCCGCGGCTGAGGCCGCCGAGGCGGAGGCAGCCGCCGCGGCCGAGGCGGGCAGCAGCAGCCGAGGCTCAAGCGGCGGCGGCGGCCGCGGTGTCCGTGGGGCCCCGTCGCCCAGCGCAGGAACGCCGGTCGCGCCTCCGGCGCAGGCCGAGGTCTACTCCTCGTGCAACACGTTCGGGGAGTACACCCAGGGCAGCTGGACGATCTACAACAACGTGTGGGGCAACCAGGGCAACACCTCGCAGTGCCTGCACGTCAACAGCATGAACTCGTGGTACGTCGACTCGACCCAGTCCGGGGGCGGCGTGAAGTCGTACCCGAACACCTCGGTCAGGCCGCACACCCCCCTGGCCGAGATGCAGTCGGCGACGTTCACGTACAACACGTCGTCGGCCCCCACCAGCAGCGGAGACTGGTGGAACTGGACGAGCGACATCTGGTCCACCGGCAACCAGGACGAGGTCATGATCTTCACGAGCTGGTACCCAAAGGGAGGTGGTTGGGGGACGAAGATCAGGTCCGACGTGACCATCGGCGGCGTCCTCTATGCGGAGGTCTGGCAGGCGAACCCCGGCTGGAACGTCCTGCAGCTCGTCCCTGCCTCACAAAGCAATAGCGGCACCGTGGATGCCCTGGCGGTCTGGAAATGGGCCGCGTCGGAAGGCCTCCTGGTCAACACCGACTTCGACACGATGCAGTTCGGCCTCGAGATCACCTCGACCAGCGGTCAGCAGAAGAAGTACTCGCTGAACGAATACCACGCCCGGTGGACCAACACGTCCGGCGGCGCGTCGGGCATCTAGTCCGGCGGCGGTACTGGCGAGCTTGTCGGCCCCCCGGCGGCCCCGCCGCCGCACGGGGCCGGGCTGGACGCACCGCATGCACGCGGAATGCGCTGAAGATTCGCCACGGGAGACCCTGGGCCGTCTTCGGAATGAGAAGGTCGGGGGTTCGAATCCCCTAACTCCACCCGGTGATGACGCGGGACATCGTTCATAGATGTCTCGCGTCATCGTTTGTATCTGAGGGCCCGGCCATCGGCCGGGCTCTCTGCTCGTCGGGGCTGTGGGGGCCAGGGCTGGCTTGGATGTCCGCTTCCAGAACACGCCTGGGCCTGGTTCTGGGCCCATAAGCATGCGTGATGGTGTTCTGGAAGCGGACCTTGCCCGCGGCGGCCGGCCGGTGCGGCTCGGCGCTGAACCGCAAGGTCGTGGTCCGCGTCCCGGGGCGAATCGCAGGTCACGTGTCGATCCGGGCCCTGAGCGACGTGCTTCTTTCGGCTCGGCATGCGCGGCCATGATCATCGTGCGGGTCGGCACCGGCCTACACCGACTGATCGCCCCGCAACCTGCGGCTCGACGCCAGCCTGCGCGGCCGCCTGCCTCGACCCGCCGATATCAACGATGTCCCGACTCAGATATCAACGATGTCGCGAACCAGCACACGGCGACCACGACGTTCGACACGCGGGTGACCGCACGCGTCACGGGCTCGGCCGCGCGGGCCGCGAGCTGCAGGCTGGGCCAGCTGGGATACCGGATGGTCGCCGCGCCGGTGAGCCTCCGGGTCAGCGACGTCACCGGCCCTCTGATCGGCGGTGAGCTCGATCGCGCCCGAGAATGGGGGATGGCCCTCGGTGCGGAGGTCGCGGCGCGCCGGCTGAGCAGGCCGATTTCCTGACCCCCGCGGCGGAAACCTCTGAGCCTGCCGGTCGCGGCCGGGTGACAGGGGTGAGGGTCACGGATAGACGGGACCTTTGGCCGCTGCGAGATCCGCCGCCGAGAGGATGATCGTGGTGTGGCATTTCCGCGCCAGCCCAGCCGGTCGCCCTTCGCGTCGCCGTCCGTCGGCGCGCCCGTCGGTACGCCGTTCGACCCGTCGGTGCGCGAGGTGCACGACGTGGCCGGCGACCTCGGCGTCGACCCGGCCGTCGGGCTGAGCGACGCCGAGGCCGCGCGCCGCCTGGCCGCGGAGGGCCCGAACGAGCTGCGGTCCAGGCCGCCCGTGCCGCTGTGGCGCCAGGTGCTGGAACAGCTCCGCGACCCGCTCGTGACGCTGCTGCTGGTGGCCGTGGGTATCTCGGTCGCCGTCTGGTGGATCGAGGGTGCTGAGGGCGTGCCCGTGGACGCGGTGGTGATCGCCGCGATCGTCCTGCTCAACGCGGTGCTCGGGCTGGCCCAGACCCGCAAGGCGGAGGACGCCGTCGCGGCGCTCCGGTCCATGACCGAGGCGACCTCCACCGTGCTGCGCGACGGCCGTCGGGTCACCGTGCGGTCGGCCGAGATCGTGCGCGGGGACGTGCTCGTGCTGGCCGAGGGCGACGCCGTCGGCGCCGACGCGCGCCTGCTGAGCGCGACGGCCCTGCGCGTCCAGGAGTCGTCGCTGACCGGGGAGAGCGAGACGGTCCTCAAGGACGCGGCAGTGCTCGCGGCACCGGCGCCGCTGGGCGACCAGCTCGACATGGTCTTCAAGGGCACGGCGATTGCCCTGGGCGTCGGCCACGCCGTCGTGGTGGCGACCGGCATGGGCACCCAGATGGGCGCCATCGCGCAGCTGCTCGACGCCACCGAGGAGGAGGTCACCCCGCTGCAGCGGGAGATCTCGCGCGTGAGCAAGATGCTCGGCCTCGCGGTGATCGGCATCGCCGTCGTGGTGATGGTCGCGACGGCGCTGGTCAACGAGGTCCGCACGGCGGCCGACCTCGTGACCGTCCTGATCCTCGGCGTATCCCTCGCTGTGGCAGCCGTACCCGAGGGGCTGCCCGCGATCCTGTCGGTGGTCCTGGCCGTCGGGGTGCAGACGATGGCCCGTCGCAACGCCGTCGTCAAGAAGCTGCACTCCGCGGAGACGCTCGGCTCGGCGTCGGTCATCGCATCGGACAAAACCGGCACCCTGACCAAGAACGAGATGACCATCCAGCGGGTCGTCACGGCGTCGGGCGAGGTCACCCTCACCGGCGTGGGCTATCGGCCCGACGGCGAGGCGCGTACCGGCGGGGACAGTGTCGGCCGGCCGCTCACGGACGAGGGGCTCGTCCGTGAGGTGGCTATGGTGCTGGGCGGCGGCTCGCTGGCCAACGACGCCCAGCTCGTCGAGCGCGACGGTGCGTGGGAGGTGCAGGGCGACCCCACCGAGGCCGCCTTCCTCGTGGCGGCACACAAGCTGACCGGCACGGTGGACCGCGTGGCCGAGTTCGAGCGCCGCGGGCAGGTCCCGTTCACGTCCGAGCGCAAGATGATGTCGGCGCTCGTTGACCCGCCGGGCGACGGCGCCTGGGCGCTGGTCACCAAGGGCGCGCCCGACGTCCTCCTGCCGCGCTGCACCGACGTGCAGGTCGGCGACGGGACCGTCCCGCTCGACGACGCGCGGCGGGCGGCGGCGCTCGACGCCGTCGAGCGGCTGTCCCGGGAGGCCTACCGCACCCTCGGCGTCGCCTACAGGCGGGTCGCCGAGGGCACGGGTTCCCAGGGGCTGGAGGAGCACGAGTCCGACCTGGTCTACCTGGGCGTGGTCGGCATCATCGACCCGCCGCGGCCCGAGGTCACGGCCGCGGTGGCCGAGGCCCATCGGGCCGGCATCCGGGTCATGATGATCACGGGAGACCATCCGATCACGGCCACCCGGATCGCGACCGACCTGGGCATCGTCGAGCCGGGAGCCCGCGCCGTCAGCGGCACCGAGCTGGACGCCCTCGACGCCGAGGGCCTGCGCGAGGCCACCCGGACCGTCTCGGTGTACGCCCGCGTGGCACCGCGGAACAAGCTGCAGATCGTGGACGCGCTCCAGGCCGACGGGCACGTGGTCGCCATGACCGGCGACGGCGTGAACGACGCCCCCGCCCTGAAGACCGCCGACATCGGCGTGTCCATGGGCATCACCGGGACGGAGGTGACCAAGGAATCGGCCAAGATGATCCTCGGCGACGACAACTTCGCCACCATCGTCGCCGCCGTCCGCCAGGGCCGGATCATCTTCGACAACATCAAGAAGTTCCTGCGCTACCTGCTGTCGTCGAACATGGGCGAGGTCTGCACAGTGCTCCTCGGCGTGGTGCTTGCCGGGATGCTCGGCCTGGAGGGCGCGGCCGGCGGCGAGGCCGTCGTCGTACCGCTGCTGGCCACGCAGATCTTGTGGATCAACCTCGTCACTGACTCCGCGCCGGCCCTGGCCATGGGCGTCGACCCGGCAACCGACGACGTCATGGCCCGGCCCCCGCGCGGGACGCACGAGCGGATCATCGACGCGCGCATGTGGACCGGCGTCCTGAGCATCGGGCTGGTCATGGGCGCGGCCACCCTGCTGACCATCGACATCTTCCTGCCGGGCGGCCTGGTCGAGGGCACCGACTCGCTCACGGTGGCCCGTACCGCCGGGTTCACCACCCTCGTCCTCGCGCAACTCTTCAACGTGCTCAACTCCCGCTCGGAGACCACCAGCGCGTTCCACCGGATGTTCGTGAACCGCTGGCTCTGGGGAGCGATCGGCCTGGGTGTGGTGCTCCAGGTCGCGGTCGTGCAGGTGCCGTTCCTCCAGGTCGCCTTCGGGACCGCTGGGCTCGACCTCGCGCACTGGGGCGTCACGGTCGCCATAGCTTCGTCCGTCCTGTGGTTCGACGAGCTCCGCAAGCTGGTCTGGCGGGTGCGACACGGCGATCCGAAAAGCCACTGAACGGCGTCTCGACGACACCTGGTGCCGTCGGTCCTCAAGCCCCGGGTCGTTGGTCCCTGGTGCGACCGCCCGCGCGCGAGGAACGCTGGAAGCCTGCCGCCGTCCGACGGCGGGCGCGGCACCGATCGACAGGAGCACCGTCATGACTCACACCTGGAACGTCACCGTCGACCTCTTCGACGCGGACGACATCGAGCGCGACGGCACGCTCACCGCCGCCCACGCGGTACTGACCACGTCGAGCGGGACCTCGCTCGAGGGCTACGGGCGTGCACGTCGCAACCCGGACGATCCCGAGGTCCCGGAGATCGGCGAAGAGCTCGCCGCTGCCCGCGCGCTGCGCGACCTCGCCGACCGGCTGCTGCGAGCGACGTCGGACGACATCGCCGCGATCGAGCACCGCCCCGTCCACCTGCACCCATGACGGGTACGGATCAACGTCACGTCAGCGGGCGCGGACTCTGGATATTCGCCCGTGCGCACCCCTCGGAGGGGCGGATCCCCAGCACTCAACGGGCGTTTGGGGCCGGCGGGCACGCAGTGGTCCCGCTGGTTTCGCCGGACGGGACCTGCGGCGGGACTCAGGTTGTCGCGGCGCCTAGCGTGCGGCGGGGCGAGCGCTCCGGCGTCGGGACGTTCCCCAGCCGCATGAGCATCTGCGGGAAGGCGCTGAGAGACAGTGCCTGGCGCAGGTCGTGGCGCGTCGTCGGGTTCTCCAGGACGGTGGTCGCGAACGACGCGCGGACGAAGTAGGTGGCGGCGACCAGGAGCGCGTGCTCCAAGGCCTGGCCGGCTGCGATCCACTCCCGGGGGGAGTCGCCGGCCGTGGTCAGGACGGCCAGGGTCGAGTGCCGCTCGAACAGCTCCCGGCCTCGGCTGGCGTGGTACCGGCGCACCGGCGCGTCGTCGTTGCTCGGCGCGCGCCCGAGAAGCCTCTCGGGTATGCCGTCGTCGCGTCCCGGCCAGGAGGTGGTCCATGCCGCCTCCTCGTCGCGGGCGGCCATGTCTTCGGCCGCGATGGCTTCTGCCCTGCGCACGAGCCCGATCACCTCAGCGTGCGAGGGGTCCGACGGCTGGACCGTGTGCAGGCTGGCCCCTTCGGCGTCGGCGGCCCGCTGGATGGCGACCAGGACGTCCGTGAGGAGCGGCTGGTCGTCGAAGGGGACGCGGGACGTCACGCGGTGCCCGATCGCCACGGACAGCTCGAGCTCGTCCGCGTTCGGGTCGTCGCCCGGCTCGAGGGCGACCTCGGCGACGAGCAGGTCGTCGTCGGGATCGGGCAGCACCGTGACGACCGCGGTCAGCGACTCGCGCCGGGCGGCCACCCGGGCGTTGAACAGGAAGGCTCCGCAGCTGATGAACATCTCACGGCCCTGGGGGTCGTTGTGCCGCAGCCGTCTCGACCGGTCGGCACGGAGCGTCAGGGTGGTGCCCGTGACCGCCACCTGCCACGGCTGGGTGTTCAAGACGCTCGGAGCGTCTCCAGCGGCTCTCAGGATCCTCTCGATCCGTGCGTCGACGACGTCCATGGCTCTTCTCCCTCGGTCCTCATTCACGCGGCGTCGGCCCGGCCCGTCGGGTCCGGGATCGCCGCGATTCCGGCGGGGGCCGATTCGTGCTCTCTGTCCAGGACACCACCCTCTCCCGGAGCCCGGGAGGGCAGGTGGTCCTCGCTTCGCCTGACCTTCGTCCCGCACAGGACAGACCAAGGCCCCTACGATCGGATACCCCCGCTTCGCCGGTCCTGCGGAAGGAGACGACGTGATGACACCGCGCCGCGCCGTGCTGGACCGCGATGCCACGAGGGATCGCGGGGCCGGCATCGCGGCCGTCTCGGCGAGCCGAAACTGCGGACCGGTGCTGCGCGCCGCCGGGGTGGACGGCCTGGTCGACGTGCGGGTGGACGGCCTCGACGCGGAGCTGCTCGGGCTGGCGGGCAAGCCGGACCCCGCGCTCTTCGTGGAAGCCGCGCATCGCCTCGGCGTCCCGCCCGGCCGATGCGCACTGATCGAGGACGCCTTGGTCGGCATCGAGGCCGGCCACCGGGGTCGCTTCGGACTGGTGATCGGTGTGGACCGGCACGGCCGGATCAGCAAGGACATGTCGGGCAGGGGAGCGCACATCGTGGTCGGCGACCTTGCTGACCTCGACGTGGTCGGGAGGCACGAGGGAACCCGTTGACCTGTCGGGTGTCAGCCTCCGCGCCGTCGCAGCTCTGTCGCGTCCAGGACGTTCAAGCGCTGGGTGTACTCGTTCTCGTCGATCTCACCACGGGCGTAGCGCTGGGACAGCACCTGCCGCGCCGACTGCACCGCACGCGCCGACTCGCTCGGCTCGTCGGAGCCCTTGGAATAGCGGGCAAGCAGCAGCGCACCGACGACGATCAGGCCCACGAGCAGGCCCACGAGCAGCAGCCCGCCGACAAGCATGACCAGGCTGCCCCACAGGCCCATGCCGTAGTTTCCGTACATCATCGTTCTCTCCTCGCTCGGTCAGTGCCCGCCGGTCAAGTGACCGGATGACGATGTGCGTGGACGACCAGGACCGGGCACCGCGCCCCGCGTACGACGGCGTCGGTCACGGTGCGCAGCAGGCGGCCGGCGACTGCCGAGTGGCTCCGCCCGCCGACGACCAGGATGTCGTTCTGGTTCAGGCCGTGGAGCAGGGTGGCGACCAGGTCTCCGCGGCGGGTCACCACGGTGTAGGTGACTTCCGGGTACTTGTCCGACCAGCGGGCCAGCCGATCGGCCAGGCCGACCGCTGCGGCCTCCTGCCACGACGCCGCCACGGGGTCCATGTCGAGCAGGGCAGACGAGATCGGGTCAGTTCCGCTCACGTGCAGCACCTCGAGCGGGCACCCGCGTGCGTCCGCCTCCGCGAATGCCGTTCCCAGGACGTCCGGTTCATCGACGGCACCCACTCCGACCCTGATCCTGCGGGGTTGGGCGGTCGCTGCGCCGGCCGGTACCACCGCGACCGTGCCGGGCGCGGCCGCCGCCAGTGCTGAGGAGGTGGACCCGAGCAGCGCGCGGTCGAAGGCGCCGAGCCCGCGGCGCCCCACCACGATGATGTCGTGGGTGTTCGACAGCTGGGCAAGGACGCGGGCGGCGTTTCCGGGCAGGACGAGCGTCTCGACGTCTCTGCCTCCTGGGCGCCATCCGCCGAGCCGTTCTCGCGCAGCCCGGGCTGCGTGGCGCGCCTGTTCGTGCGCGTCCTCGATGAGGTTGCTGATCTCCGGGCCGGCCTCGGGCGGCACGGGGTGAGCGGCCACCACCGTCAGACGAGCCCCGTGCACATCGGCGGTCAGGGTCGCCCAGTTCAGCGCCGCCAGGCTCACGTCCGAGCCGTCGACTCCTACGACGACGCTCCGGTACCAGGTGCTGTCCATGATCGTCCTCCTCCGCTCACCGCCAGGACACCAGCCGGCCGTGGCTTCGTGGCAGGGGCGGGCGGCCCCGAAGCGCGGGACGAAGGTCCCCCGGGCGACCTTCGCCCCGCCCCGGGAGGACCAAGGCCCCTACAGGCCAGGCGGCGGCGCCCTGAGGCTGGAGCCATGAGCGAACGAATCGTGATCCTCGGCGGTGGTACCGGCGGCACGCTGTCGGCCAATCGTCTGCGCCGGATGCTGGACGAGGACGTGGAGATCACCCGGCGAAGCTGGCGGCGAAGATCGCTGGCATCCCCTGGAGAGACGAGGGCAGGGGCGAAGGTCCCCCGCGCGGCGGTGAAGGTCCCGTGGACCTGTGACCGTCGGCCCTGCCAGGGACGTGGTCGTGCTCGGCAGGCTCGAGGGAGCGACTCAGGACCAGCGCACAGAGCGAAGGAGTCCCATCATGAGCGCAACCAGGCACACCTCTCCGGTGGTCGTCGCAGTCGACGGAAGCGAGCGCAGCGCGGGCGCTGTCCGGTACGCGATGCGCGAGGCCCGTATCCGGGGCTGCTCCGTCCGGCTGGTACATGTCGCACCGACGTCCCTCCCCGAGGGCGGTTTGTGGCCCTCGGCTGCGCGCGACCTCGAAGATCTCCGGAGCTCAGGGGAGCGCATCCTGGACAGGGCTGTGGCCGAGGCGCGCGCCGAGGCGTCCGACGTCAGGTTCGAGTCGCTGCTCGGCCGAGGAGCACGGGTGCCCGAGCTGGCCGCGGCAGCGGCGGAGGGCGGTCTGATGGTGCTCGGGCGGGAGACCCGCCGAGGGGTGGAGCGACTGGTCACCGGAGCGACCACCGCCGGAGTCGCCGCCCGTGCGGTAGTCCCCGTGGTGGTCGTTCCGGCGGACTGGCGGGAGAGCCACCATGGGCGGATCGTCGTCGGGATCAAGTCGTTCGTGAGCGACGGCGAGCTGCTGGCCTGCGCGTACTCGATGGCGTCCGCGCGGCACGCAGTTCTGCGCCTGGTGCATGCGGTCGAGGTCCCCGATCTCGCCGCCGACCTCGGCATTGCTGACTCCTACGCGGGCGAGTCCGTCAGTACGGGCACGCGGACGCTGGAGGCCGTCGCGCGCGAGTGGCGGGATGCCTTCCCGGACGTCGAGGTGGAGACGACCGTCGTCGTGGGCCGTCCGGCCGACGTCCTGGTCGACGCCGCGGCCGACGGGGACGTCTTGATGCTCGCCCGACCCCACCGTGATCTGCAGCACCTGGCACGTCTGGGGCGGACGCCGCGGGCAGTCCTCGGCGTCTCGGACACGCCGGTCGAGGTCGTTCCGTCGAAGCGCGAACCGACTACCGCATCGCTCGTGCTCGAGAGCTCGGGGGAGATCCTGAAGGACTAGGTGTTCGACCCGGCCGGTCCGTGGCCCGGAACCGGGAGTGTGGCGACGCAGGGACGGAAACGCAACCGGTATCGGGAGAGGCAATGGAAACGGTCGAGACACACGTCGGAGAACCTCCCGGCCTCTCATCGTCCCAGGCGGCTCATCGCCTCCAGGAGCTGGGACCCAACGTCGTTCCCAAGCCCCGGCCGCCGTCCCCGGTGCGGCTGCTGCTCGGGCAGATGGTCCACTTCTTCGCTCTGTTGCTCTGGGTCGCCGCGGTCCTCGCCTGGGTCGCCGACATGCCCGAGCTCGCCGTCGCGATCGCGGTGGTCGTGGTCGTCAACGGCGTCTTCGCCTTCCTGCAGGAGTACCGGGCCGACAAGGCCGGGCAGAAGCTGCTCGAGCTCATGCCGGCCCTGGCGACCGTCCTTCGCGACCGGCACCGCCGGCAGATCCCCGTCCACGACATCGTCGTCGGGGACCTTCTCCTCCTGGAGGCGGGCGACGCGGTTGCCGCGGACGGCCGGCTGGTCTCGGTGACCGGGCTCGCCCTCGACGAGTCGATGCTGACCGGCGAGAGCACCACCACGCACCCCTCGCCGGACGGGGTCGTCCACGCCGGAACCTACGTCGTGGAGGGCGAGGCGGCGGTCGAGATCACTGCCACCGGCCCCGCCACCGAGCTGGCCCACATCATGGCCCTCACCCGCACGGCGAGCCGTCCGCCCAGCCCGCTCGCGATCCGGCTGCGGCGCGTCGTGCGGGTGATCGCCGGGCTCGCCATCGCCGTCGGCGTCGCGTTCTTCGCCGTCTCCCTGGTGCTCGGCATGCCGCCCTCGGACGGGTTCCTCTTCGCCGTCGGTGTCATGGTCGCCCTGGTCCCGGAAGGGCTGCTGCCGACGGTGACGCTCTCCCTGGCGCGGGGTGCGCAGCGGATGGCGTCCCGCAACGCGCTCGTGCGCCACCTCGAGTCAGTGGAGACGATGGGCTCCACGACCTTCATCTGCACCGACAAGACCGGCACGCTCACCCGCAACGAGATGTCCGTCGTCGAGGTGTGGACACCCCAGGGGACGGCGTCCGTCGTCGGGCACGGGTATGCGCCGACCGCACGGATCACCGCCGGGGCCGGAACGCTCCCCGCCGTCCGCGACGTCGCGCTGGCCGCCGCGCGCTGCTCGACCGGACGGATGGTCCGCAGCGGTGAGCAGTGGACGGCGCACGGCGACCCGATGGAGGTGGCCCTGCACGTGCTCGCCCTGCGCGCCGACGTCGACGTACCGGCCGAGGAGACCGCGCGGCCCCTGCTCCGGCGCCTGCCGTTCGACGCCCACCGCCGACGCATGTCGGTGCTCGCCGGCGACGTCGTGTATGTCAAGGGCGCCCCGGACTCCGTGCTCGCGCTCACCTCCGCGGGTGACGACGCGGTACAGGCAGTGGCCGAGCTGGCCGCCAGGGGCCTGCGGGTGCTCGCCGTCGCCCGACGCGCCGCCACCGCGGACGACGCCGGCGCGCCCGCCGTCGACGTCGAGCAGCATCTCGAGCTGCTCGGCCTCGTCGCGCTGGAGGACCCGCCCCGCGACGACGTCCACGCCGCGGTCGCCGCCTGCCGCACGGCAGGCATCAAGCTGGCCATGGTGACCGGCGACCACATCGGGACGGCGACGGCGATCGCCCGAGAGGTAGGGCTTCTCCGGGACGGGCCGGTCCTGGAAGGTTCCGACCTCCCCGCGGACGACGACGCGCTCGGCGAGCTGGTCGACCGGGACGGCGTGGTGATCGCCCGGGTCACGCCGGAGGACAAGCTGCGGATCGCCCGCGCCCTCCATGCCCGGGGACATGTCGTCGCGATGACCGGCGACGGCGTCAACGACGGGCCGGCGCTGCGCGAGGCCGACATCGGCATCGCCATGGGGCGCAGCGGCTCCGACGTCGCGCGCGAGGCCGCGGATGTCGTGCTGCTGGACGACAACTTCGCGACCATCGTCGCCGCCGTCGAGCTGGGCCGCGCGACCTTCGCCAACATCCGCCGGTTCCTGACCTACCACCTGACCGACAACGTCGCCGAGCTCACGCCGTTCCTGATCTGGGCCCTCAGCGGCGGCAGCCTCCCGCTCGCCCTGACCGTGCTGCAGATCCTCGCCCTCGACATCGGTACCGACCTGCTGCCCGCGCTCGCCCTCGGCGCGGAACCGCCCAGCCACGCGACGATGCGGCAGCGGCCGTCGACCGGTGCGCTGATCGACCGCGCCGTGCTGGGGCGAGCCTTCGGCGTCCTCGGCCCGGTCGAGGCGGTGGTCGAGATGGCGGCGTTCTTCGTGGTCCTCGGCCTGGCCGGCTGGGTCGTCGGTGCCGAGCCGTCGACCCAGACGCTGGCCGCGGCGTCCGGGGCTGCCTTTGCCGCGGTGGTGCTGGGGCAGCTCGGCAACGCCTTCGCCTGCCGCAGCGAGTACCGCTGGGTGGGTGCGCTGCGGATGACCGGCAACCCGATGCTGCTCTGGGCTGTCGCGGTCGAGCTCGTCCTGCTCGCCGTGTTCCTGGCGCCCCCGCTGTCCGGCCTGCTCGGCGGCAGCCCGCCACCCGCCGCCGGCTGGGCAGTTGCGCTCGCCGCGCCCGTCGCCGTCGTCCTGGCGGACGCCGCCGCCAAGGCCGTCCGAGCGCGCAGCCGCTAGTGCGGCAGAAGCTGAACTCGCGACGGGACTTTCGACGCGAAGAAGGCGGACACGCTCGGTCTCGACGCGGGGCCGTTCAGCGAGGCCGTCGTCCGCGAGCGGGAGGCGACCCGGCCGCCGTCGGCCGAGCTGACCGAGCGCGTGCGGAACCAGTTCCGGGGGCACGGCCTGACGACGTACTGACCGACTTCCCGGAAGTCGAGGTGGAGACGTCGAGGACTGATGGCGGCCGGTCGGCGCGGCGACTCCACCTGGTGATGTTTTCGCCGCGCCGACACCCAGGGTGCGTGGCGTGGTTGAGTGGGTATCCGGGCAGGTTCCCTCTTACCCGCGGAAGGTGGTGGCACCCGTGAGCCGCACGCCGGTTCCCCAGCCCGGTGTCGACCGGATGACTCCGTTCGCCGAGCATCCTGTGGTCGTGGGAGTGGTCCCTGGGCAGCACGACCTGGTAGCACTGACCGCGATGGCGTGGGCACGGGCGGCGCGGGCGCCGATCGTGTACTTCGCTTTCGCCGACACCTCCCGGTATGTGGTCGAAGAGCACGCCGACGGGTATGTGCTGCACGCTCCGATCGACCCTGATGTCACGGACGACGCCTGGAACGACGTCGAGAGAGGACTGCGGGACCAGATGGCCGGTGTGCTGGGCGCGTCGCCGGTGCCCTGGGAGGTGCGGTATCTCGCGGGCCGGCCGGACCGGGCACTGACGCATCTCGCGCGGGCGGTCGACGCGGCCGTCATCGTGGTGGGGACACGAGCCTCAGGCAGCATCTCGCGCGTGCGGGAGCTCGTCGAAGGTTCGGTGGCGATGCACCTGGCACATCACCAGCACCGGCCCGTGCTGACGGTGCCGCTCGCCGTCGTCGACTGGAAAGAGATCCGCGCCCCATGGGAGCAGTGACCGTGCACCCGCCTGCACGACCCACCGTCTGGACCAAGGTCCCGTAAACGTGGGGCTGGCGGGCTCGGCCGGTGCGCGCATGGCTGACTCAGTCCCCGGCCGGAGTCGGGCGCTCGGCGCGCTCCCGGATGCCGCGGAGCATTCGCTCCGACATGAAGAAGCTCACCATCTCGACGGGCTCGGCGAGCGCGGCCGCCCATCCGGCGAGGTACGCGAAGCGCTCGCGCACGATGAGGCGGGTGACGGTAGGTGCGTGCTCGATGAGCACGAAGGCCCAGGTGAAGTCGTACGGGGCCGCGGCACCAGTGCCGTCTGGACCGACGGCGCCGCGTAGCACGAGGTGGCGCCCATCGTCGACGGCGACGACCTTCAGTGCCACGGGAGGGGCGAGGCGGACTTCGTCGCCGACGGCGCGGACGCGGAGCTCGGGCACGATGACGTTCGAGCTGTGGATGTCGCAGCCGACGAGGTTCTCGAGCCAGTCGTATGTGTAGAAGCCACCGCGATTCTGGCCGAGCTGCGCGACCCACGGCCACACGCGCGAGCTCGGGGCGTTGATCGTGATCGCCCGGGTGGCCATCAGGTCGGGCGCGGGCAGGGCGTCGTCGCCGGGCAGCGGCATCCGGAGCTCCTCGTCGCTCGCGCCCCACCGAAGGGACACGCGCCGCACGGCCCACGTGGCTGCGATCGCAGCCGCCGCAGCGACAACGCCGAGCACCGACCGCCGTCCCGAGGTCATGTCCTCTGTCGCGTGATCACGGCCTGGCCGAGCGAGCCCCCCCACGCGCGAGCCCGATCGAGCTCGCCGTCCACGAGCACGTTCTTCGTGGTCACGAGGAAGCACTCGGAATCGGCAACCGGACGTGAATGGAGGCGGCGGAGCCGTCGCTCGATCCCCGCCGATGCATCGCCGGCGAAGATACGTGGGATGTCCACCCGCGTGCCGAATGCGGCCCAAGCGGTCGGCGCGGTCGAGAGGGACTCGATCCACTCCCGCACCCCGGGCTTGGACGCGTCGGGTTCGAGGTCCAGATGCTGTTCCGGATCGGCCGCCCACTTCGCCGCATCCTCTCTCGAAGACGCCTGTGGCAGGGTGTGCGCATGGGTGGGCGCACCGATCACCACCAGGTCGACGGCCAGATCGGGACCCGCCGACACCGATTCCACGCGGACATCGGTGAGGTCCGAGAGGCCGTCGCCGATCGCCTGGGCGATCTGGCGGGTGTTCCCGAACATCGATTCATAGAGCACGATGGCAGTCATCACGTTTCCCTTCCGGAGCGAGCCTTCCTGGAGCGGCCGTCAAGGCGAGCGAGCTCGTTCCGCATTGCTGCCGCGAACGCGGTACCAGGCACATTCCGGGCGTCGAAATGAACCCCGCAGCGAAGGCGGCCGGCGTACGAGATCGCTGCAACACCGAGCCGAACGTTGGCCCCGAGCACCGCGACCGGCCAGATGGCCGTGATGGGCGCGCCCGCGAGCCGCATCGGTTCCGCGGGGCCAGGCACGTTGGTCACGAAGCCGGCGACGAGGTGCTGCCGACGGCCGATACCGTCCATGATGCGCGCACCGAGAGGGCCGCGCATCAGCTCGAGCGTTCCTTGGTCACGCGCGCGCACCTTCTCGGCCCGCGTCTGAGCGGCGATGAGTCGGAGGCGGTCATCTGGTCTGGTCTCAGCGAGCGGGAGCCTCACCAGCATCACCCCGACCTGGTTGCTCGCCGATCCATGCCGCCGCAGAGCGACCGGCGACGAGACCGCAAGCGTCGCGGGGACCCGCTCACCGGCGGCGCGGAGCGTGGCTTCGAAGCCGGCCGCGACTGAGGCGAGCAGCGCATCGTTGACCGTCGCGCCGAACGAACGCGCCCGCGACTCGAGCGCACCCAGATCGACGTCGACGAAAGCCACACCTCGGCTCGGGCTCCGTTCGCCGAGCAACATCGTGGGCGGGACTCCTCGACCGCCGATCGTCGTCAGAACCCGTCGCAGCCCGAACCCGAGCCTCCGAAGCCTGCGCCCTGGTCCCCGGCGTCGCGTGGATTGCCCGTGGTCGGCTGCCACGTCGACGGGAGTGCTTCCCGACTGGGTCCTCGGTTCTTCGGGGTCGAAGAGCTCGTGCACCAGCGCGACTGCCGACGTGCCGTCGGCGATCGCGTGGTGGATCCGCAGGATGAAGGCGACCTCTGCCAGGTTGCCGCCACGCAGGAGCAGGAGTTCCCAGAGCGGACGGTCACGCGCAAGCGGAACGGTCATCAGCTCACCGCATCGTCGTTCGAGAGCCGCGAGGCCCTCCTCGGCCTCGACGAGCCGGACATGGTGCTCCAAGTCGGGTGGCACCTCGGCCCACGCGTGTCCTCGGCCAACGGGGACTGCCACGCGGCGGAGGGCCGGCAGCCGCTTGATCCGCGTCTGCAGGGCGGCGCGCAGGGCCGGGAGGTCAATGGCCCCGTCGTCACCGACGAAGCCACCGTGCGCCAGGAGGCCGGCCACGAGGAACACGTTGACCTGACCCGAGTGATCGAGCACGAGATTGGCTTCGTCGGCCGGTGCGAGTCGCTGCATCGAGGTGCGCACATTTCGACGGTAACCGGCCTGCCTTCGAGGCGACAGGTTCGAAGGTCCCTCTTCACCATGACTGTCGTCGTCCTCGGGTACGCGAGCCGCTGGCTGGCCAGATAGGAGCCCTCGTGCTGCCGGCGCCAGATCGCCATCTGCAGCGCGTCCAGCGCCAGGTCGGTGTAGAGGCTGGTCGCGACCTGCCAGCCCACGATCAGGCGGGATTACACGTCCAGCACGAACGCCGCATAGACCTATCCAGTCGAGGTGCGGACATAGGTCAGGTCCGCGACCCACAGCTGGTTCGGCCTCGTGGCGGTGAAGTCGCGTTCCACGGACGCTGACGCCCAGCGCGGGCCTGGCTCCGGCGGTCGGGCCGACCGTGAGTCACGATCGGCCCGACCGCCAGAGCGTCAGCGGTCTCGGTACCAGTGGTGCCGCGGCGGCAGACCTAGTCGGCCTGGCCGGAGGCGACCTCTTCCGCGGTGAGGTAGCCGGAGTCGACCAGCTCGGACTTGACGTTGTCCTTGGTGATGATCACGGTGGGCAGCAGGTACGACGGCACGACCTTCTTGCCGTTGTCGTACGACTCGGTGTCGTTGGCCTCCGGCTCCTTGCCCTCCAGGTAGGCCTGGGTGGCGGTGACGGCCTGCTCGGCCAGGAGACGGGTGTCCTTGAAGATCGTCGAGTACTGCACGTCGTCCTCGATGAGCTTGGCCGACGCCGCCTCGGCGTCCTGCCCGGTGATGACCGGCATCTTGAGGTCACCCTTGCCGTAGCCGACGTTCTGCAGCGAGGTGATGATGCCGCGCGACAGCGGGTCGGCCGGGGCCAGAATGCCGTCGACGGTCACGTCACCCTTGCTGTACGTGGAGGTCAGCAGGTCGTCCATGCGGCCCTGCGCCTTGTCCTGCAGCCAGCGCTGGATGGCGACGGTGTCGAAGTCGATCTGCTTCGAGGGCACGACCAGCGTGCCATCGTCCAGGTACGGCTGGAGCACCGACATCGCACCGTTGTAGAAGAACCCGGCGTTGTTGTCGTCCGGCGAACCGGCGAAGAGCTCGATGTTGAACGGGCCCTTGGGCGCGTCCGCGGCCGGCTCACCGTTCTCGTCCAGGATGCCGAGGCCGGTCAGCAGCGAGGTGCCCTGCTGCACGCCGACCTGGAAGTTGTCGAACGTGACGTAGAAGTCGACGTTGTCCGAGTCACGGATCAGGCGGTCGTACGAGATCACCGGGATGCCCGCAGCACCGGCGGCCTCGAGCTGGCTGCCCAGCGTCGTGCCGTCGATCGAGGCGATGATGAGCGCCTCGGCACCCTTGTTGATCATCGCGTCGATCTGCTGCTGCTGGGTCGGGATGTCGTCGTTCGCGAACTGGATGTCGACCTGGTACCCGGCCTCCTCGAGCCCGGACTTGACGGCGTCGCCGTCGGCGACCCAGCGCTCGTAGGTCTCGGTCGGCATCGCGACGCCGACCAGGCCGCCCTTGCCGCCGTCGGCGTCGCCGCCGTCAGCCCCACCGCCGGCACCGGCGCCGCCCCCGCCGCACGCGGCGAGCGAGAGGGCCATCGCGCCTGATGCCAGCGCGGCCAGACCACGCACTGCCCATAGCTTCCTTGCCATGACTTCTCCTCTTCGAGTTTTGCCCGGGCTACGTCTCTGCGACCCGGCCGACTTCACATTGTGAACGCAACAGATTGTGAACGCTCACACGTCCGTTGGTCAAAGAAAAAGTCTCCCGGGATTCGTGCTTCCCGGGTCTGAGTGTCGGTTTAGAGCTTCTCGACGTCCGGGATCATGCCGTCGACGTTCCGTGGTGGCTGCGTGTGATACGCGTGCGGATCGGAGCGCCAGTCGTCGTCGAGGTTCGGGAAAGAGCGCCTCTGCGTCGATGGTCACGAACGGACCGACCTGCGTCGGCGGGAGAAGTCAGGCGGACAGCGGCGGGTTCGAGTCGTCGTAGATGCGGGCAGCGCTCAGCAGCCCCGACTCGCCCCGCACGTACACCGCGACGCCTGCCTCGGGCGGCAGGTCCGTCACGCCCCAGCGCACCACGTTGTACTCCAGCGCGCAGGCCCGCCCATCGTCGGTCACCGTGCAGTGCTCGAGCGGGATGCCGCCACCGTTGGAGAAGAACGACGTGAACAGCGCGCGCAGCTCCTGCTCGCCGCGGTGCACGTACTGCCCGCCGGCCGGCTCGCGCACCGTCGCGTCCGGCTCGAAGGCCGCGACCGTGGCCTCGACGTCGCCGGCGGCCAGCGCCCGCTGGTAGTCGCCCACCACTCCGGACTCCGTGGCTGCCTCGTCGGGCTGCAGCAGCGGCGGCCGGTTGGCGTGCGACCCGGTGATCGGCCAGGTGCTGAAGTACATCCGCAGCTCGTGCAGGCCGGCGTCCGACCGCTCGGTGACGATCGCGACCGGGAGCTCGACCCGCCCCTGGCGTGCGTCGTACCGCAGCACCACCTCTTCGACCGTGCGGTGCGGAGTGACGACCAGGTCGACGTCCTCGACGGTGCAGGCGCCCGCGCGCAGCTCCTCGCTCATCGTCTCGATGAACCGCCGGAACGCGTCGCGCCCCTTGACCCTGCCGCGCACCGGGTGGTGGAGCTCTGGCTCGCCCGCGAAGGACCCCACCAGGGCGTCCACCTCGCCCGACGTCACGCCGTCGAAGAACGGGACGGCGGCGAGCGGCGAGGGGCGGTGCTTGGACAGCTCCGCGACGTATTTCGGGGAGAACTGCTCAGGAAGCCAGGGCATCGGACGTTCCTCCATCGGTGTCGGTGTCGGTGTCGGTATCGGTGTTGGCGGCGCCAGGCACTCCCTGGCGGCTCCAGGGCAGGACGACGAGCTTGCCGCGGGCGTCGCCGGACTCCATGACGGTGTGCGCGTCTCGGATGTGGTCAAGGTCGAAGACCCGGTCGACGGGTACCACGGCGCGATCGGCCGCGACGTCGTCGAGGAATCCCTGCAGGACGTCTGTGGGGAGGTCGTCGGCCTCGCCGGAGTAGGCGGTCAGGCGCACTCCTGAGGGCAGGTAGTCGATGGGGTAGAAGTCCTCGACTGTCCACACGTTGGAGAGCATGCCGGTGAAGCAGACGGTGCCATGGACGCGGACGGCGCGCAGGGTGTCGGGCAGTGTGGGGGTGCCGACCAGCTCGATGGCGCCGTCGACGCCGTCGGGGAGGATGGCGCGCACCTGTGCGGCGACGTCGCCGTCGTCGAGGAGGACGTGGTCGACGCCGATCTGGCTCAGCGCATCGTGCTTGTCCGGGCTGCGGGTGGTGGACAGGACTGTCATCCCGAGGCGTTTGCCGAGTACAGCGGCGGCCATGCCGACCGAGGAGGTGCCGCCGCGGACGAGGAGGCTCTGGCCGGGCTGGGCGTCGAGGCCGACGGTCAGGGAGCCGTAGGCGGTCTGGAGCATCTCGGGGACGGCACCGAGCGTCTGCCAGGGCAGGCCGGAGCGGAACGGGATGACCTGGTCGACCGGGACGCAGGTGTACTGGGCGTAGCCGCCGTCGTAGGCGCGGCCCATCCCGCCCATCATGGTCGCGACCTGCTGACCCGGGGCGAACGTGCCGGTGGGGTCGGTATCGACGACGCCCGTTGCCTCGATCCCGAGCACACGTGGGTAGGTGACGGCGTCGCCGGCGAACCCGAGCCGGGTGTGCAGCTCGGACCGGTTGAGCCCGAAGGCCTCGACGCGGATCCGCACCCAGCCGGCCTCGGGCTCGGGTACCCGGAGCTCGCGGATGTGCAGGCTGGTCACGGGTCCGGGTTCGTCGAGCACCACGGCGCGCATGGTGTCGGTCATGGCGTCTCCTTCTGGCTGGTGTTGTCCTGGGTGGTGGCGTGGTCGAGCAGCTCGCGGATCCACGCGCGCTCGGCGCGGCTGGTCGCGCGGGCCGAGAGCAGGATGCCGCGGCGGTAGGGGTCGGTGAGGTCGGCGGCGCGCAGCGGGCGGTCGCCGTCGTAGAAGAAGCTGGCGGGCTGCTCGAGGTAGTCGAGGCGACGGCGCAGGACGGCGTCGCGCTCGGCCGCCTCGGGCAGCAGGGACAGGAACGACAGCACGACGAAGAAGCGGCTGCCGTCGGTGATGTCGTGCCCGTCGGCCCCGCGGAGCCGCTCGAGCATGCGGGTGCGTCCCGCCTCGGTGAGGCGCAGGGTCTGACGGGGGGCGCCGGCGTGGCCGGGCTCGCTCTCGCGCGTGACGAGGCCGCCCTTGGTGAGGCGGGTGATCGCGGGGTACAGGGTGCCGTCACTGATGGTGCGGGCATAGCCGTGCAGCTGCTCCATGCGGCGGCGCAGCTCGTACCCGTGCAGGGGCTCCTCGGCGAGGAAGCCGAGGATCATCAGTTCGATCACGGCCACAGCCTAGTACCTCGATTCGAGTTACCTCGAATCGAGGTGCATGATCTCGGCGAGCCACCGACCCCGTGCGACAGGCCGTCGCTGGCTGTTCCGAGGGTTGACGACCGTTCCTAACGCGCGTAACCTCCCGTACTAACGCGAGTTAGTACGAAGGAGAACGTCAATGTCGACGAGCGATGCCACACGCCGCCGCCCCCGAGATGAGGGGGAGAGGCGCCCACGACGCGGCGCCACGATGGGCGACATCGCGGAACGGGTCGGCGTCTCGCGTACGACGGTCTCGTTCGTGCTCAACGACCGCCCGGACGCCGGGATCCCCGACGAGACGCGGCGCCGCGTGATCGACGCCGCCGCCGAGCTCGGCTACCGCCCGAACGCGGGCGCCCGGGCGCTCGCGGCACGGCGGAGCGACTGGTACGGGATCGTGACGGAGATCGTCACCGCGCCGTTCGCCGTCGACGTGATCAAGGGCGCCCAGGACCGCGCGCTCCAGCAGGGGAAGTTCCTGCTGATCTCCTCCAGCGAGCCCGAGGTGGCCACCGAGGCGGCCGGGATCGAGAAGCTGCTCGAGCAGCGGGTCGAAGGACTGCTCTACGCCGCCACCTGGCATCGGGCGGTCCATGTGCCCGACATCGTGCGCGAGGTCCCCACGGTGCTCGTCAACTGCTTCGACGCCGAGGGTAGCCTCCCCGCCGTCGTCCCGGACGAGGTGGGCGGGGGCCGGCGCGGCACGCAACGACTGCTCGACGCGGGGCATACCCGCATCGGCTTCATCACGCTCGACCCGGCGATCCCCGCGAGCGTGGGCCGTCGCCAGGGCTATGAGGAGGCGCTCCACGACGCCGGTGTCCCGGTGGACCCGACGCTCGTGATCGCGGGCGACGCCACGGCCGACGGCGGCTACGCGGCCGCCGGCGAGCTCCTGGATCGCGCGGACCGCCCGACGGCGATCTTCTGCGGCAACGACCGGATGGCCATGGGGGCCTACGACGCCATCAAGGAACGCGGCCTCGCGATCCCGCGCGACGTGGCTGTCGTCGGGTTCGACAACCAGGAGCTCATCGCCGCGTACCTGCGTCCGCGGCTCACCACCATCGCCCTTCCCTTCCAGGAGATGGGCGCTCGCGGCGTCGACATGCTCGCCGCGCTCACAGCGGGACAGTCGATCGGCACGGAGACCGTGACGATCGACTGCCCGCTGCTCGAACGGTCGTCGGTCTGACGCCAATCAACCCCGGCGACCACAACACCCCCACCCTTCGCCTTCAGCGATGAAGAGAGGAATGCGATACCGATGATTTCACGTTTTCGCCCGGTTCGGCGCGCAGCGCGCGTAGTCGCGCTGGCGCTTGCCGGCGCCCTTGCCCTCGCGGCATGCGGGACGAGCGGCTCGGGCGGTGGCACCGACGAGGGTGCCTCCGATGTGCCGCTGATCGTCCCGCGCGAGGACATGGGGACCTTCGTGCGCAACTTCAACCCGTTCTCGCCGAACGTCGCTCCCATGACCCAGCAGGCGGTCTACGAGCCGATGTTCGTCTACAACCCCGCCGACAGCAGCACGACGCCGTGGCTCGCGACCGAGTGGAGCACGTCCGACGACGGCAAGGAGCTGACCTTCTCGCTGCGCGACGGCGTCCAGTGGTCCGACGGAGAGCCGCTGGTGGCCCAGGACGTCGTCACGACGTTCGACCTGCAGAAGGAGGTTCTCGGCGGCCTCGAGTATCTCGACAAGGTCGAGGCGGTCGACGACGCCACCGTGGTCTTCCACCTGAACAAGGTCTACTCGCCGGCCCTCTACGAGATCGGCCAGCAGATCCTCATCCCGGACCACGTGTGGTCCACGGTGGACGACCCGGCCAAGGAGGCGAACGAGTCCCCGGTCGGCACCGGGCCGTACACGGAGGTGGTCAGCTTCGAGAACCAGTCGTTCGATCTCGGGCCGAACCCGAACTACTGGCAGCCCGACAAGCAGAAGATCCCGTCGATCCGCATGCTCGCGTTCGCGGGCAACGACGGCGCGAACCTGGCCGCCGCCAACGGCGAGGTGGACTGGGCGCCGCAGTTCATCCCCAACATCGAGCAGGCGTTCGTCGCCAGGGACTCGGAGCACAACCACTACTGGTTCCCGCCGACCGGCTCGATGGTCAACTGGCAGCTCAACACGACGAAGGCGCCGTACGACGACACCCGAGTCCGCAAGGCGCTCAGCATGGCGATCGATCGCGAGCAGATCGTCGACGTCGCGATGCAGGGCTACACCTACCCCGCGGACTGCACCGGCCTGTCCGGTGCCTACGACCCGTGGCGCGACCCGGATCTGGCCGACTCGTGCGAGTGGACCCAGCATTCCGTTGAGGCCGCCAACGCGTTGCTCGACGAGGCCGGCTACCCGCGCGGCGGAGACGGGAACCGCACGCTCAAGGACGGTTCTCCGTTCACCGCCACGATCTCGGTGGGGTCCACGTCGTCCGACTGGCTGTCGGTCGCCGAGATCATCTCGCAGAACCTGGCCGAGATCGGTGTCGAGGCCTCCGTCGACTCGCCTGACTGGTCCGCCGTGGTGGCGGGCTACGAGGACGGCTCCTTCGACAGCGGCATCGTGTGGAGCAACAACGCCCCGACTCCGTACCAGTTCTACCGCGGTGTCATGTCGACCGCGACGGTCAAGCCCGAGGGCGAGAAGACTCTCGAGAACTACCACCGCTTCGGCGACAAGCAGGCGGACGCCCTGCTCGACGAGTTCGCCGCGACGACGGACGAGGACGCCCAGCGCACGGTCGTCGACGAGCTCCAGGCCGAGTTCGACGCCGAGGCCCCGGTGATCCCCCTGTTCCCGAGCCCGGAGTGGGGCGCGTACACCGACGCTCGGTTCACGGGCTGGCCGACCGAGGAGAACCCGTACGCCACGCTGAGCACGCGCGCCCCGACGACGGTGCTGGTGCTCACGACCCTCGAGCCCGCACAGGGCTGACCGACGTCCGGCCGGCGCGACCTGCGCCGGCCGGACGCCACACCATCAGACCTTCCGTACCGCACCGAAACGGAGGACGCCGTGCTCTTCGTCCTGCGGCGACTGGGCTTCTACCTGCTCGCCTTCTGGGTGTCCGTCACCCTGAACTTCCTTCTTCCGCGCTTCATGCCGGGCGACCCAGTCTCGCGGATGTTCGCCCGCTCGCAGAGCCGGATGACGCCGGAGCAGGTCACGCAGCTCCGACAGCTCTTCGGGCTCGACGAACGCCCACTCTGGCAGCAGTACCTCGACTACCTGGGCAACGTGTTCACGGGACAGATGGGGGTCTCGATCTCCCGCTTTCCGACGCCCGTCGTCGAGGTCATCGCAGGGCAGATCGGCTGGACCCTCCTCCTGGGCGGGACCGCGCTGCTGATCGCCGTCGTCGTCGGCAACCTGCTGGGCATCCTCGCCGCCTGGCGACGCGGCGGGTTCCTCGACTCGATGCTGCCGCCCGTCCTCGTCTTCGTCGGCTCGTTCCCATACTTCTGGCTGGCGATGGGCGCGCTGTACCTGTTCGGCGTCTCGCTCGGCTGGTTCCCGCTGCGCCACGCGTTCAGTGCGGGCACCTCCCCGGCATGGACCGGTGAGTTCGCGAGCGACGTCGCCATGCACCTCGTCCTGCCCGCCGTCACGATCGTCGTGGTCTCGGTCGGCGGCTGGATGCTCGCGATGCGCAACACGATGATCGCCACGAACGCCGAGGACTACATCGTGATGGCCGAGGCGAAGGGCCTGCGCCCGGGCCGCATCATGTTCCGCTACGCGGCGCGCAACGCCATGCTCCCGGCCGTGACGTCCTTCGGGATGTCCCTCGGCTTCGTGGTCGGTGGCGCACTGCTGACCGAGGTCGTGTTCGCCTACCCCGGTGTCGGCTACCAGCTCCTCGCCGCCGTGCAGGGGCTCGACTACCCGCTCATGCAGGGCATCTTCCTCACGATCACGGCGGCCGTGCTGATCGTGAACTTCCTCGTCGACATCGTCTATGTCCGTCTCGACCCGCGCGTGCGGGTCTCCTGACGGGGCCAAGGAGACCGAGACCATGTCCGTCACAGAATCCACGTCGGCGTCGATCGGCGCCGCATCCGGCGCCGGCTCACGGCCGAACGCGCCCCTCGACCTCGCGCCCGACGCGACGGCCTCGGCCGGCCCGTCCGGCAGGCCCGCGCCCCGCCGCGGATTCCTGCGCAGCCTGCTCCGGAACCGCAAGGCGACCCTCGGCGTCGGGATCCTCCTCCTCTTCGGCGCGCTCGCCCTCCTCGCGCCCCTCCTGGTGCCCGGGGACCCCACGGTCATCACTGGCTCCGGTTCGCAGCCGCCGTCCGCCGAGCATCTGCTCGGGACGACGGCCAAGGGGCAGGACGTCCTCGCCCTCACTCTCTGGGGTGCCCGGTCGTCGCTCGCGGTCGGCTTCCTCGTCGGGCTCGCCGCGACCCTGGTGGGCGTGACCGTCGGGCTCGCCGCCGCCTATTTCGGCAAGGTCACCGACGACGTCCTGTCCCTCGTGACGAACGTCTTCCTGCTCCTGCCCGGGCTTCCGCTGCTCGTCGTCCTGGCGGCGTTCCTGCCGCCGGGCGCCGGGACCGTGGTCGTCGTCCTCATCGTCACCGGCTGGGCGGGTGCTGCGCGTGTGCTGCGGTCCCTGGCGCTGTCCATCCGGGCGAAGGACTTCGTCGCCGCCGCGACCGTCACCGGCGAAGGCCCAGGCTGGATCATGTTCCGCGAGATCCTGCCCAACATGGCGTCCATCGTCATGAGCACGTTCCTCGGCGTGGTGATCTTCGGCATCGGCAGCCAGGCCGGGCTCGAGTTCCTGGGCCTCGGCGACGTCTCCGTCGTCTCGTGGGGCACCAACCTGTACTGGGCCAGCAACGACGGCGCGCTCATGGTCGGCGCCTGGTGGGCCTTCCTGCCCTCGGGTCTGTGCATCGCGCTCGTCGCCTTCGCGCTCTCCCTCCTCAACTACGCGGTCGACGAGGTGACGAACCCCCGGCTGCGCGTACCGCGCCGACGGCGCTCCGGGGTGCAGGCGCCCGGCGGCGGAACGGTCGTGTCCGACGTCGCGGAGGCCGCCACGGGCACCGCCACCAGCCCAGCGAGCGCGAACGGGCACACCACGACCCCCGTGCTCGAGGTGCGCGACCTCACCGTCGAGTACCGGGGCGAGAACCGCACCGTCGTCGGCGCCGACCGCGTCTCGTTCACGATCGGCGAGGGCGAGGTCTTCGGCCTCGCAGGGGAGTCCGGCTGCGGGAAGTCCACGGTCGCTCACGCGATCATGCGCCTGCTGCGCGCGCCGGCCGTGATCACCGGCGGAAGCGTGCGGTTCTGCGGGCGCGACGTGCTCGCGATGCCGGACGACGAGCTGCGCAGCTTCCGCTGGCGTGACGTCGCGATGGTGTTCCAGTCCGCCATGAGCTCGCTCAACCCCGTGATGACCATCGGCGACCAGATCGTCGACGTCTTCACCACGCACGAGCGGGTCTCGCGCACCGAGGCGTGGCGGCGCGCCGGCGACCTGCTGGAGCTCGTCAAGATCGAACGCTCGCGCCTGCGCTCGTACCCGCATCAGCTCTCCGGGGGCATGCGGCAGCGCGTCGTGATCGCCATGGCCGTGGCGCTGCGACCGCGGCTGCTCATCATGGACGAGCCCACCACGGCGCTCGACGTCGTCGTGCAGCAGGAGATCATGGCGCAGATCGCGGACCTGCGCCGGGAGCTCGGCTTCGCGGTGCTGTTCATCACCCACGACATGTCGCTGATGATCGAGCTCTCCGACCGGATGGCCGTCATGTACGGGGGGCGGTTCGTCGAGAGCGCCCCTGCCGCGACGATCCTCGCGGAACCGCGCCACCCGTACACGCGCGCGCTGATGAACGCGTTCCCGCCGTTGACCGGACCCCGCACCGAGCTCAGGGGTCTCGCCGACGGCGTGCGGTTCACCGACATAGGCGACCTCGTCGAGGTGGCCGGGGGCCACTGGGTGGCGCCCCACGACACGCTCCACGACGAGGAGGTCTCAGCATGAGTGCCACGACCGATCATGCACGCGGCCACGTCGGCGGCGCCACCGACGCCGGCACGCCCGTGGTGGAGATCCGCGGGCTGGTCAAGGACTTCCCGGTCGGCGGCCTCCTCTCGCGGAGCACGTTCCGCGCGCTCGGCGGTGTCGACCTCGACGTCCGGCGGGGGGAGATCATGGCCCTCGTCGGTGAGTCCGGCAGCGGGAAGTCCACGATCGCGCGGTGCGTGGCACGCCTCGAGCAGCCGACGTCGGGCAGCCTGCGCGTGGACGGCGTCGACGTCCTCGCCACCGAGCCACGGCGCGCGTCCCGCGCGTACCGGGCCAAGGTGCAGATGGTCTTCCAGGACCCGTTCGGCTCCCTGAACCCCGCCCACCGCGTCGAGCACTTCCTCACGCGGGCTCTCCTGCTGCACGGCCGCGCGACGTCGGCCCGGACGCTCAGGAGCCGGCTCGCGGAGCTCCTGGACACGGTTGACCTGGACCACGCCCTGCTCGACGCCTACCCGCACGAGCTGTCCGGGGGGCAACGCCAGCGAGTCGCGATCGCCCGCGCACTGGCGGTCGAGCCGGAGGTCATCCTCGCGGACGAGCCCACGTCGATGCTCGACGTGTCGGTGCGCATCGGGATCCTCAACCTCATGCGCCGGCTGCGCGACGAGCGGGGCATCTCCCTGCTCTACATCACCCACGACCTGGCGGCGGCACGGTACATCGCGGACCGGACGACGGTGATGTTCGCCGGTGAGGTCGTCGAGGCCGGGGAGTCGACCGCACTCATGGCCCGTCCCGCCCACCCGTACACCCGGCTGCTGCTGTCGGCCGTCCCGGACCCCCAGCGTGCGGGGACGTTCGACCCGGTCGAGCGGGCAGCGCTGCGTGCGCAGGTGCTCGGCGCCACGACGTGCCCCCACGCCGCCGACGGGCAGTGCCGGGACGACTCGCCGGTGCACCATGCCGTCGCACCGGGCTGGACCGTGCGCTGCCATCGCTACCGCCCGCACGCCGAGGTAGCCCGCCGGGCACTCGACGTGTCCGGCACGGCTACCGCCCAGATCCCGCCCGCCTAGACATTCCCTGATCAGGCAATGCCCCACCAGACAAGGACAGAGCTGCATGAGTGAGCCGACCGTCGGCACCGCACGACGGGCCGACGACCGGATGGTCGAACGTGCCCAGGCCGATCCCCATCGACCCCGCTTCCATTTCGTCTCGCCCGCAGGATGGCTCAACGACCCGAACGGTCTGGGCCAGTGGGACGGCACGTTCCATCTCTTCTACCAGTACAACCCGTACTCGCCCGTCCATGACCGGATCCACTGGGGGCACGCCACCAGCACCGACCTCGTGCGCTGGACGGACGAGCCGGTCGCGCTCGTCCCCGGCGATACCGGACCGGACGCCGAAGGATGCTGGTCCGGCGTTCTCGTGGACGACGGCGGGATCCCGACGATCGTGTACTCCGGACGGCATGACGGGCGCGAGCTGCCGTGTGTCGCGACCGGCTCCGGCGACCTGCGCACCTGGACGCCGGCCGAGGACAACCCGGTCATCGCCGCGACACCACCGGGCGTGGACGTCACGGCCTTCCGCGACCACTGCGTCTGGCGGGAGGACGGCCGGTGGCGCCAGCTCGTGGGATCGGGCATCCGAGGACGGGGCGGCGCCGCCTTCCTGTACGACTCCGCGGACCTGCGTTCCTGGGAGTACGTCGGCCCTCTGGTGGTCGGCGACGCGTCGACCGGCGAGGCCGGGGACCCGGACTGGACCGGGACGATGTGGGAATGCGTGGACCTGTTCCGGCTCACCGGCCCGGACACGGCCACGGACGTGCTCGTCTTCTCCGCGTGGGACCAGGAGGTCACCCACCACCCGCTGTACTGGATCGGTGCCTACGAGGGCGACGTCTTCACGCCGCATCGGCTCGGGCGTCTCGACTACGGCGGCCGGTACTTCTACGCACCGCAGTCCTTCCAGGACGCCCAGGGCCGGCGTCTGATGTTCGGGTGGATGCAGGAGGGCAGGCCCGACGCCGAGACTCTGCTCGCCGGATGGTCGGGCGTCATGTCGCTGCCACGCCACGTGACGTCGGCGCCCGACGGCACGCTGGCCCAGGAGCCCGCGGCCGAGGTGAGCCTCCTGCGGCGCGATGGCATCCGCACCGCCCCGGGTCCGCTGCGTGGCGGCGAGCGTCGAGCCCTCGAGATCTCGGGGGATCAGCTCGACCTGGAGGTCGACGTCGTCCTGAGCGCGGGCAGCAGCCTGGAGCTCGCCGTCCGGGTCGCCGGGCAGGTCGACGACCCGGACGGCGAACGCACGCGCCTGGTGCTCGAGCGTGACCGAGGTGGTGCGGTCACGCTGCGGCTCGACCGCTCGCAGGCCAGCCTGGACCCCGCCGTCGACGCCACGCCTCGGTCGGGCGAGGTACCGACCGCGCCCGACGGCGCCGTGCGACTGCGGGTGATCGTCGACCACTCGGCCCTGGAGGTCTTCGCGAACGGCCGGCCGCTGACCGCACGCGTCTACCCGACCCGGCCCGACGCCACCGGCGTCGAGCTCGCCGCGTCGTCCGGCGCGGTCACCGTGACGCGGCTCGACGGCTGGCACATGGCCGACGCCTGGGACGCCCGACCCCGAGAACTGTGGCCGACGACGCCCTGACGAAAAACCGCTCCAGAAATACGCATGACGCCCAGTGACGACAGAGAGGTCGACCACCATGACCACCATCCAGCCATCCCGCCGAGCACTGCTCCTCGGTGCGGCCGGCGGCCTCGCCGCCGGCGCCGTGTCCGGGCCGCCCGGCGCGGCAGCCCTCGCCCCGTCCGCATCCGGCAAGCGTGGAGGAACCCGGAGCATGAACCAGACCTATCGCCCCGCCTACCACCTGAGCGTCCCGGACAACTGGAAGAACGACCCGCAGCGCCCCATCTACCTCGACGGCGAATACCTCTACTACTACCTGTACAACGCCGACTACCTCGCCGGCGGCGGTGGCACGGCCTGGCGGCTCGCCACGACGCGCGACCACGTCTCCTTCACCGACCAGGGCACCGCCATCCCGAAGAACACCAACGCGAACGGAGACTGCTGGTCCGGGTGCCTCGTCGTCGATCACGGGAACACGGCGGGCTACGGAGCCGGCGCCGTCATCGCGCTCGTCACGCAGGCGCCCGCCGGGAAGCAGGCGCAGTACCTGTGGTACTCGACCGACCGAGGCCGCACGTTCCAGCCCGGCGGCACCGACCCCGTGCTGCCGAACCCCGGCGCGCACGACTTCCGCGACCCCAAGGTCATCCGGGACGACGCCCGGTCACGATGGTTCATGGCGAACGCCGAAGGTAGCCGGATCGGGTTCTACGCGTCGGCCGACCTGCGCCGCTGGGAGCGCGTCGGGGAGTTCGCCAGGGACGACATCGGGCTCCTGGAGTGCCCCGACATCTTCTCGATGCGCGCCGACGACGGCTCCGACCACTGGATCCTCGGCGTCAGCGCCAACGGCAAGGGACGCGGCCTGCCGGCGACGTACGCCTACTGGACCGGCAGCTTCGACGGGTCCACCTTCGTCCCGGACGGGGCCGAACCCCAGTGGCTCGACTGGGGGTACGACTTCTACGGCGCCGTGACCTACCCGCACCACCGAGCGGACGGGACCGAGGACTCCGCCGTCCGGCACGCGCTCGGCTGGGCGAACTTCTGGGACTACCCGCACAACGCGCCGAGCATGGCGACCGACGGCTACAACGGCGACGACATGATCGCGCGGGACCTGCGCCTCGGGCGCGGCGACGACGGGACCTACTACCTCGCCTCGCAGCCGACGGCGGCCCTCGCCGACTACGTCACCAGCACCCACCGGCTGGGCGACGTCCGCGTCGACGGCACGCGCGACCTCGACGTCACCTCACGGGCCTACGAGATCTCGTGCGACCTCGTGTGGGACCCAGCGAACCGCCCCGGCAACATCGGGTTCGAGCTCTGCCGGGCCCCGGGCGGTGGGCGGCACGTCGCGGCGGGTGCGTACCTCGACGGCGGGTTCGTCTTCGTCAACCGGCGCCCGACCTTCAACCCGAGCGGGGGAGAGTCGCAGACGCCGGTCGACCGCGCGGCGGGACGCCTGCGCTTCCGAGCCCTGGTCGACCACGCCAGCGTCGAGGTCTTCGTGGGTGACGGCCGGATCGTGCACTCCCACCGGGTCTTCCCGCTGGCCGGTGACAACCACATCCGGCTCTTCTCCTACGGCGGGGCGGCCGTCTTCGAGGACCTGACGGTGCGCGAGCTCGGGGTGAGCTGACCCGTCCTCGCGCACCTCGCATGCTCGTCGAAGGAGCAGCACGGGGCGGCTCCTTCAGCTTCCCTGCGCGACCGAGCGTCGTGCCTGGTCCCGGAACTTCGCGGGTGATGCGCCGACCACGCGCCGGAACGCGGTGCTGAACGCGCTCTCGGACTGGTAGCCCGTGGCTCGTGCGAGCTCGGAGATCGACAGCGTGTCGCGGGCGAGGGCGTCGCGGGCGAGGTTCATGCGCCACTGGATCAGGTACTCCAGGGGCGGGACCCCGACGTGGCTCTTGAAGGCCTGGGCGAACGCGGAACGCGACATGTGGCTGATCTCGGCGAGCTCCTGGAGGCTCCAGGAGTGAGCCAGGTCCGCGTGCACGGCACGCAGGGCGGCGCCGACGCCGTCGTCGTTCAGGGCGCCCAGCCAGCCGCAGGGCCAGTCTGTCTGGCCGGCATGAGCACGCAGCATGTGCACGAGCAGGACCTGTGCGAGGTGGTTCTGCACCAGCGGGCCGCCGGCCGCGGCGACCCCGACCTCGGCGGCCAGGAGATCGATCAGCTGCGCGAGACGGCCGCCATGAGGATCGGCCACGCGGACGATCACGAGCGGCGGCAGAAGATCGGTCAGGAGGGCCGCGTTCCTGTCGTCGAACCCGATGTGCCCGACGCAGAGGTAGAGGTCGTCCTCGGACTCCGGGCCGATCCGTACGAACCCGTCCTCGGCACCCGCCCACACCGGCTCCGCGGGGCGCGGGCTCGCGTCGAGCGTGCTGGCCAGCACATAGGGCGGAGGGTTGCCCAGCAGAAAGGTGTCACCCGCCTGCAGGAGCACCGGCTCGTGCCCTTCGAGGATCAACCAGCACGTGCCGCGTACGAGGCCGCCGATCCGCACGTGCAGGAACGTGTCGAAGCGCAACGCCCACTCACCCACGGCCCGGAGGCTGGGCCCGACCACCGTGCGGGGCCGGAGCAGGCCGATCGCGTCAGCCACTGGATCCCGAAAGCCGAGCACCGAGAACCCCTCCTGGACGATACGTAAAGAACGCCGGACTATGCGTTATGGATCGTACCGCGCTGATCCCGCAGTATCGATGTCGCAGGTGAACCACGAGCACACGAGGAGAGCCCGGACACCGGGCGAGAAAGGCAAGTCATGTCCGACTTCGACATCCGCGAGTTCTACGACCGCTACACCGAGGCGCTCAACGCGCACGAGTTCGATCGCATGGACGAGTTCGTCGCCGAGTCCATCCTCTCGCACGGCCAGCCGGCCACCCGGGCAGACGTCATCGCGGCGCTCAAGGGCATCGCCGACGCGGTTCCCGACATCCGCTGGGAGATCAAAGAGGTCGTGATCCACGCCGAAGGCGAGACCCTGTCCTGCCACTCCGTCAACCACGGCACACCCACCAAGGAGTGGCTCGGTGTGGCTCCCACAGGCGCTCCGATCGAGATCGATGAGATCGCCATGTACAAGGTCCACGACGGAAAGTTCGTGCAGATGTCCAACGTCCACGACGTCGAGGCCCTGAAGAAGCAGCTCGCGGGCTGACCCTGTCGGGCTCGGCCATGCATGGCCCGACGCATGTGGCGCCTCGCCCGGACGGGCGGGGCGCCGCATGCTCGAGCAACGCGTCGCGGCCCTACAGGTGGTCCGAGTAGAAGTCGGCGAGCCGGTCGACGGCGGCGTCGACGTACTCGGGCACGTCGTACATCTCGTAGTGGCCGGCACCCTCGACCACCAGGAGGTCGACGGGGTTGGGCGCCAGCTTCCACAACCGCATGCCGGACTCGTAGGAGCCGGTGTTGCCGATGCGTCCGGCGAGGACGACCTGCAGCGGCTGGGTCATGAGCTGATCGACCAGGTGATACGCGTCGTAGCCCAGGAGCAGCGAGTCGCTGCGGGAGAGGCGGCGGTTCGTCGAGTGCTCGTTCCTGCCCCGCTCGGTGCGGTAGTAGGTGATCGCCTGGGTGGTGTCGATGTCGGTCAGGCCGGCCGCGGCGGCGTCCTCCAGGGTGTCGGGCAGCCAGTTCACGCGGGTCAGCTCGCCGGTGCGATTCTCCGCGATGCGGGCGTCGGCCATGGCGTCGAGCGCCGACGCCGGGCCGTCCGGCTGGAAGCCGCGGAAGGAGTCGCCGATGTCGCCCGGGACTACCGTGCCGACCGCCTTGATGCGGTGGTCCGTGCGTGCGGTGTGCACCGCATAGCCTCCGCCGGCGCAGATGCCGAGGACGCCGATGCGGTCCGGGTCGATGCCGGGGATCGTGCTGAGCGTGTCGATCGCGAAGGAGATGTCCTCGCCGCGGCGGTACGGGTCCTCGAGGTCGCGGGGTTCGCCGCCGCTCCGGCCCTGATGGGCGGGGTCGAAGACGAGCGCCGCAATACCGCGGGCGGCGAGGCGGGAGGCGTAGTTCGCGCCGATCTGCTCCTTGACGCTGCTGCCCGGCGTCGAGAGCACGACGGCGCGCAGCGGCGCGGTCTCGTCGCCGTCGTCGGGCAGGCGGTCGGGGAGGTGGAGGTCGGCCGCGAGCTCGATCGGCCCGCGGGGGATCGTGATGTGCTGCAGCATCTGACGGCACCCTTCACGTAGAGTCGGTTCGACATCCGGTCAGTTCGAAGTGGTCACTAGTACAATATCGAACTAGTACAAGACCGTACCATCCGAGGAAGGGGCTCGTGTGTCCGTCGATGCCGCGCAGCTGTGGACGCTGAACCATCGCCTCCTGACCGTCGTGCTGGACGCCTGTAGCGCCGAGCTGGCCGAGCTCGGGCTGGAGACGAAGGAGTTCTTCGTGCTTGCCGAGGTGGCGGCCTCGCCGTACCCGGCAGAGCTGGCGACGGCGCTGGTGATCCCCAAGGCGAGCGTGACGCTCTACGTGCGCAACCTGGTCGCCAAGGGCTTCATGCGACGCGAGATCGACGACGCGGACCTGCGGCGGCACCGGCTCGTGCTGACCGCCGAGGGCGAGGCAGCGCGGGACCGCGCGCTCGCGGCGCTCGCGACGGAGTTCGACCGGAGGCTGGCGATGATCGCGCCTCGCGACCGCACCGAGCTGCGGCGGATCCTGCTGGCGCTGCTCGAACCCGCTCCGCAGGCGACGTCGTGAGCGACGACGCGCTGCGGGCCCGGCCGTGGACCGACGACGAGCTGGCTCAGCTCGACCGCACGGCGCTGATCCGCGTCGCAGGAGCACGTGCCGACGGGACGCCGCGGCCCTCAGTGCTAGTCGGGCACGTCCGCGTCGGCCAGGACGAGCTCATCCGCTCGCTCAACGGCCCGGACGGCGCTTGGTACCAGGGCGCGGTCCGTTCGGGGCATGGCGTGGTCGAGGTCGACGGGCGACGCTTCGCCGTCGCGTTCATTCCGGACCTCGGCCGGGAAGCGGAGGTCGACCAGGCGTTTCGGGCCCGGTACGGCGACGACTCCGGCGTCCGCCAGATGACCCGCTCTCCGGCGCGCGACGCAACCCTGCGGGTGGTCCCGCTGACATCGTGAGGGCGTCAGGTCCGCGCGCCAGGCATGTGCGCAACCAATTCAGCACTTTCCCGTTGTGGAAACTCGATCCCCTTGCTTTGGCATCTCCCAACCCGGAGGATCGAACCCGACAGCATGCCAGCGTAGGGGGAACGCTATGAAGGTCACGATGCTCGCGAAGGATTGCGACAAGAAGGACTGCCCGACGATCTACGAGACCGACCGAGACACGATCCTCGTGCAGGGCGAGACGCCGACCGATCACGGTCTGACGATTCCTGCGCACGAGACGCTGGTGGAAATCCCCGTGGAGCTGATCCGGAAGGCTTTTGGTGACCGGATTGGTGTCTAGGAATATCGGAGACCTGTTCGATCAATTCCAGGACGAAGCGTTCCGGCTGGAGACGCTTGACGACTACAGCCAGTCGGGCAGTGTCGACGCCTACCGGTTGTTCCTCGACGGGAAGAACAAACCCGCCGACTACAACGCCGACTGGCTCGACGAGGTCCGCGGACACACCGGGGCTGGGCGGCGGATGTACCGGGTGCACGTCCTTCGCCGGCCGCTGACACCGTATCTGCGCTTCGAGCTCGGGTGGGGGTACATCACCAACGCCACGGCGGGCGAGGAGTTCTTCATCCTCGATGTGACCGAGCAGCCCAATCCCCTGCCCGATCATGTGGGGGACTTCTGGCTCTTCGACTCGACCACCTCGGCCCGCTTCAACTACAGCGACGGGAAGTTCCTCGGGGCAGATGTGCTGACCGTTGACCAAGGTCCGGAGTACGTCGCCTACCGGGAGACGGCTCTGGCGCATGCGGTGCCGTTCGCCGACTGGTGGGCAGACCACGGGGAGTGAACCGTTCGGAGCTGGGTGCAGCGCTGCGGGCCCTACGGCGAGCCTCTGGCACAGAGGCCAAGGCCGTGGCCCGCAGCTCTGTCATGTCCGCCAGCAAGCTGAGCAAGATCGAGACCGGAAAGCTCTCTCCCAGCGCAGATGACGTCGACCGGATCCTGACCGCCATCGGGGTCTCCGAGACGGTCAAGGCGGAGTACATGGAGGCCGCCCGTGCGGTGGCGACGGAGGCCACGGCGTGGCGTCTGATCCAGCGCGCCGGCCTGCACAAAGCCCAGAAGCAGCTGCAGGCCATTGAGGCCGACATGAGGCTGATGCGGGTGTTCCAGCCCGCGCTGGTGCCGGGCCTGCTCCAGACCCCGGAGTACATGCGGGCCATCCTGTCCCGGCACGACGACCTGACCGAGGAGACGGTGCGACGCACCATCAGCGCGCGGCTTGAGCGGCAAGAGGTCTTGTACGACCTGAGCAAGAACCTGCGCTTCGTCATCACCGAACCGGTGCTCCGGTGGCTGATCGTGCCGCCCCTGGTCATGGCCGGGCAGATCGACCGACTGATCTCCCTGACCCGCCTACCAAACATCGACCTGCGAGTCGTGCCGTTGGTCGGCGCCAAGCACGACATACCCAACCACGCCTTCGTCATCCGCGACGACCGCGCGGTGGCAGTGGAGACCGTGCATGCGGAAGTCGTTGTCACCGACCCCAAGGACGTCGCTCTCTACGTCGCCAAGTTCGATGGATTCGCCGAACACGCCTTGTCCGGCGACCTCTTGAAGAGGTTTCTCGACGGCATTCGCGACGACGTATTGCAGCAACGGGAAAGCGGCTAGGCCGGGCGCGAAAACAGCCTCAGGATCATCCCCAGAGCCAATAGGTACGGGGAGGTCCGACATGGAAACAGCACTGACGGAAACGACGGGCGCAATCCGGCGGAGGAACGCTACTCATGCGCCAGAGAACCAAGTGCACCTGATCGCTCTGGACATCGACGGAACCTTGACGGCAAGCGGAAGCCTCGAGGTGCCCGCGGAGACCGTCGCTGCTGTCGGTGTCGTCCGGGAGGCCGGGCATCATGTGGTTCTTGCTTCGGGCCGGTCTCTCGCGGGGGTGATGCCCATCGCTCGGGCACTGGGCATCACCGATGGCTGGGCCATCGCGTCGAACGGCGCCGTGATCGCGCGCCTGGACGCGAGGCCGGACGGATACGACCTCGACGCCGGCACCGACGTCAAGATCCTCGATGTGCGCGCGGTGATCACCGCAGCCCTGAACGCACGCCTGCCCGGACTGCAGATCGCCGTCGAAGAGATCGGCATCGGCTACTACGTCGATGCCGTCTTTCCCACTGGCCTTCTGCGTGGCCAGCAGATGGTGCTGCCGGTCCACGAGCTGCAGTCCCTCGCCTCACCGCGGATCGTGCTGCGCGCACCGGGGGTGCACGCCCTGATCAACCCGCTGCGGGCGGTCGGGCTCACCGCCACACCCGCCGACGTCGACTGGGTCGACGTCACCGGACCGAACCTGTCCAAGGCGAGCGCGCTGGAGACCGTCCGGCGCCGGCTCGGCGTCCCAGCCGAGCGCACCGTCGCCGTGGGTGACTCCGTCAACGACATCGAGGCCCTGACCTGGGCGGCCCGCGGTGTTGCTATGGGTGACGCGCCCGACCACGTCCGCGCCGCCGCCGACGAGGTCACCGGAACACTCCACGAGCACGGCGCCGCCACCGTGCTCCGATCGATGGCGGCCGCGCGGTGAACCTCGCCGTCGTCGGGCAGCAGGCGCAGGAGGCACAGCGACGATGAGCCCGCCCGACCCGACAAACAGTGCAGCGAAGCTGCGATGCCCGCGTATCACTGGGCCCACGACGCCACCGCCGCCGTCTACCACGTCTCCACCTGACGCCATCCGCTCAGACTTGGGTCGAGATGACCTTCGTCCCTGGTCCGGCTGCCCGCGGGCGAGGAATGCTGGTCGTGTGGTCGCGCCGGCCCGCCTTCGGCGAGACCGTGGAGTCATGGCACGAGCACGCGATCGCGGGCGCAGACCGTTCGGAGGCGCGATGAGCACGCATGCGGACGGCCGGACCGGAGCCGCCGCCACGAGCACACCGGTGGGCGAGCGGTACGTCTACGACCTGTCGGAGGGGAACGCCGACATGAGGGCGCTGCTCGGCGGCAAGGGTGCGGGCGTCGCCGAGATGATGCGCATCGGCGTGCCCGTCCCGGACGGCTTCACGGTGACCACCTCGGCGTGTGTCGCCGCGATGCGGAACGGCGGCGCGTGGCCCGAGCGGCTCTGGGACGAGATCCAGACGCACCTGGACGCCCTGGAGCGACGCACGGGCCGCACGCTGGGGGCTGCCGAGCGGCCGCTGCTGGTGTCGGTGCGGTCGGGTGCCGTGCTCTCTATGCCGGGGATGATGGACACGATCCTCAACCTGGGCATCTCGGACGAGTCTGCCGAAGGCCTGGCGGCCGAGTCGGGCGACCCGCGGTTCGCGTGGGACTCGTACCGCCGGTTCGTGCAGATGTACGGCGAGGTGGTCGAGGGCGTGCCGGGGCAGGCCTTCGAGGACGAGCTGACGACGCTCAAGGAGCGCCGCGGGGTGACGCTGGACACCGCGCTGACGACGGACGACCTGAAGGAGCTCGTGGCGACGTTCCGTGGCGTGGCCCGCCAGAGCACGGGCCACGACCTGCCGACCGACCCGCACGAGCAGCTCCGCCGCTCGGTGGACGCCGTGTTCGGGTCGTGGAACAGCCCGCGGGCGCGGGTGTACCGCGGGCTGAACGACATCCCGGACGACCTGGGTACCGCCGTGAACGTGATGCGGATGGTGTTCGGCAACAAGGGCGCCACGTCCGCGACGGGCGTGTGCTTCACGCGCAACCCGGCCACAGGCGCCAAGGAGCGGTACGGGGAGTTCCTCCTCGACGCGCAGGGCGAGGACGTGGTCGCGGGCATCCGCACGCCGCGGCGCCTGCCGGAGCTGGAATCAGTGCTGCCCGCCGCGTACGCGCAGCTCATGGCCACGATGGACCGGCTGGAGCACCACTACAAAGACATGCAGGACATCGAGTTCACGATCGAGGACGGCACGCTGTACCTGCTGCAGGTGCGCACCGGGAAGCGCACCGCCGCGGCGGCGCTGAAGGTGGCGCGCGACCTCGTCGCGGAGGGCGAGATCGACAAGGAGACGGCGCTGCGGCGCATCGACCCGGCCCAGCTCGAACACCTTCTGCACCCGGCGCTGGATCCCCTCCAGGCCGGAGCCCCGCTCACGCACGGCCTCAACGCCTCCCCGGGCGCGGCGGTGGGCACGATCGTGTTCGACGCCGACACCGCGGCCGAGCGCGGCAGGGTGGGCGACGCCGTCGTGCTCGTGCGGTGGGAGACGACGCCCGACGACATCCACGGCGTCGCGGCGGCCCAGGGCGTGCTCACCGCACACGGTGGCATGACGTCGCACGCCGCCGTGGTCGCGCGCGGCATGGGCAAGCCGTGCGTGGCCGGCGTCGGCGACCTGCGCATCGACGCCGATGCCCGCACGGTGACGATCGGCGACACCGTCCTCACCGAGGCGGACACGATCACCGTGGACGGCACCACCGGGTTCGTCTACCCCGGCGCGCTCCCGCTCGTGCCGCCGCAGATCACCGACGATTTCTCGACCGTGCTGGGCTGGGCCGACGAGGTGCGCCGCCTGGGCGTGCGCGCCAACGCCGACACCGGCGAGGAGGCCACGATGGCCCGCGAGCTAGGAGCCGAGGGGGTCGGCCTGTGCCGCACCGAGCACATGTTCATGGCCACCGACCGCCTGCCCGTGGTGCAGCGCATGATCCTGGCGGACACCACCGAGGCCCGGCAGGCGGCCCTGGACGAGCTGCTGCCCATGCAGCAGTCGGACTTCGAGGAGATCTTCAGCGCGATGACCGGCCTGCCGGTCGCCGTCCGGCTCATCGACCCGCCGCTGCACGAGTTCCTGCCCGACCTGGTCGAGCAGTCCCTGCTGGTGCAGAGGCTGGAGACGGACGGCGCACCCGGGGAGCCCGGGGAGCTGGAGCGGGCGCGAACCCTCCTGGCCCGCATCACGCGACTGTCCGAGGCGAACCCGATGCTCGGCACCCGCGGCGTGCGCCTGTTGCTGCTGCACCCGGAGATCGGCGTCATGCAGACCCGCGCGATCATCCGCGCGGCGCTCGCGGTGCGGGAGCGCGGCCTGGATCCGCGCGTGGAGATCATGGTGCCCCTGGTGGGGTTCGCCGAGGAGCTCCGGCGCGTGCGCGAGATCATCGTGGTCACCGCGGACGAGGAGCTCGCCTCCGCCGGCGTCACCGACCTGGGCTACACGGTCGGCACGATGATCGAGCTGCCGCGCGCGGCCCTCACCGCGGACGAGATCGCTGAGCACGCCGACTTCTTCTCGTTCGGCACCAACGACCTGACCCAGACGGCGGTCGGCATCTCCCGCGACGACGCGGAGGGCTCCTTCCTCCTCCCGTACCTCGAGGCGGGCATCGTGCCGACCAACCCGTTCGCGTCCCTCGACGCCGACGGCGTGGGCGAGCTCGTCCGGCTCGGCGTCGAACGCGGGCTGCGGGCCAGGCCCGACCTCGAGATCGGCGTCTGCGGCGAGCATGGCGGCGACCCCGCGTCGATCGCGGTGTTCGACGGCATCGGCCTCGACTACGTGTCCTGCTCGCCCTACCGCGTCCCGATCGCCCGCCTGGCCGCGGCCCGCGCGAGGCTCGACGCCCCTACGGACGACGACCGCTGACCGATGCCGCGCAGTGGGACCCGCGGCGGGACTCAGGTCACGACCAGGATGCGCGTCGGGTGCTCAGGCGCCTTCGTCGACGTGGATCGCGGCGCCCGGGCAGACGCTCGCGGCCTCGCGGACGCGGTCGTGCAGCGGCTCGGACGGCGTCTCGTCGAGCAGGATGACGATCCCGTCCTCGTCGCGCTGGTCGAACACCTCTGGTGCCAGCAGCACGCACTGCCCGGCGCCGCAGCACTTGTCCTGTTCCACGGTGACCTTCATGGTCGTCCTTTCCTCCGTCGTCGGCCGGGGTGGCTCTGGGTGGCTGTGCTACCAGGTGACCGGGAACTCGTGGATGCCGTAGACGATGGAGTCCTTCTTGAAGGGCAGCTCGTCCACGGGCACTGCCGGCCGGATGTCGGGGATGCGGCGCAGCAGCGTGTCGATGACGATCTGCAGCTCCAGCCGGGCCAGGTTCTGGCCGAGGCACTGGTGCGGGCCGAATCCGAAGGCCAGGTGGTTGCGGGCTCCCCGATCGATGTCGAACACGTCGGGGTCGGCGAAGACCTCCGGGTCGCGGTTGGCGGTGTGGGTGAGGGGGAACACGCCGTCTCCGGCCGGGATGACCTTCCCGCCCACCTCGATGTCCTCGGTGGCGACCCGCCCGATCCCCTGTTCCGCGATGGTGAAGTAGCGCAGGAGCTCCTCGACCGCGCCGAGCGTCTTGCCCGGTTCCCGACGTAGCGCTTCGCGGGCCTCGTGGTCCTGCGACAGCCGCAGGGTGCTGAGCGAGATCATGTTCGCCGTGGTCTCGTGCCCGGCGGTGAGCAGGAGGAAGGCCATGGCGACGAGGTCGGCGTGCCGGACGCCGCCCTGCTCGCGCTGCTGAGCGATCTGCCGGCTGAGCAGGTCGTCGGCGGGCTCCTCCTCCTTGGTCCTGATGAGGTCACCCATGTAGGTCACGAGCTCGACGAGGGCCTGGCGCCGATCGTCGGGCGGCGCGTTGTAGCTGACGATCGTCGCGGAGCGGGCCTGGAAGAAGTCGTGGTCGCCGTAGGGCACACCGAGCAGCTCCGAGATCACCAGCGAGGGCACGGGCAGGGACAGCGCCCGGACCAGGTCGACCGGGCGGGGCCCGGCCAGCATCGCGTCGATGTGGTCGTCGACGATCTCCTGGATGCGCGGCCTGAGCCGGTTGATCCGCTTGACGGTGAACTCGCCGAGGACGGAGCGCCGCGCCTGTCCGTGCACGGGCGGGTCCATCGAGATGAGCACCGGCGGCAGGACGCTCTCCGCTCCGCTCCTCTTCTGCCCCAGCGCGGGGAAGCTGGGGTGGGCCCGCTCGGAGCTGAAGCGGGTGTCGGCGAGCACGGCGCGGATGTCCGCGTGGCGGGTGACGACCCAGGCCTCGGAGCTCTCGGACAGCGCGACCTTGGCGACGGACTCCTGGTCCCGGAGCTCGACGTGCTCGGTGCGCGGGGCGTAGGGGCAGGTGCGGGCGGTGGGCAGTGTCGGCAGTCGTTCGGCGGTCATCGCGTCCCCCAGGATTCGGCCTCATACGGAAGGAGTCCTTCCGCTTGCCGAGGACGCTAGCAAAGCGGAATGCCATCGTCCACTTCTCCGGATTGGTACCGTCCGGTCCATGAGCGAGTGGGACGACGACGGTGCCGGCGACGCGGCCGGCCAGCACCAGGAGGGGAGCCGAATGACGGCCGAGCCGCAGGCGCTACGTTCCGACGCGCGGCGCAATCGCGACCAGATCATCGCCGCGGCCAAGACGCTGTACGCGCAGCGCGGCCTCGACGAGGTGCCGATGGAGGAGCTCGCGCGCCAGGCCGGCGTCGGCGTCGGCACCCTCTACCGGCGGTTCCCCGACCGCGACACGCTGATCAGGGAGATCACCCTGGACAGCTTCCTGACGCTGCTCGCCCGGGCGCGGGAGTCGCTCGTCGACGGCGGCCTGGGCTGGGAGTCCTTCGTCCGCGACCTGGCCACCTCGCCCGAGATGCGCTTCACCCTGCGGCTGACGGTGTTCTCGCCGGGCTCCGGGCAGGTCGTGTGGAACGACCCCCGGCTCCGTGAGGTCCGGGACGAGATCACGGACACGCTGGACGAGCTGGTGCGCGCGGGACAGGAGGCGGGGACGCTCCGCGCCGACGTGGGCACGGGCGACGTGGTGCTCCTGGTCGCGCTCGTGATCATCGGCCTGCAGGCGACCGACCACGGTCAGGCGGACGCCAGGCACGAGCGGATGCTGGCCCTGAGCCTGGACGGGCTGCGGGCCACGTCGAACCAGCCTTTGCCGGACGGCCCGCTCTCCAGCAACGCGCTCGGGCCACGCCGCTGACCCGAGCCGTGCTGGTCAGTCAGTTCGCCCCGGGGGAGGCCCCGTCCGCGGGTGCCGGAGCCGTCGGCTGTCCAGCGCCGTCGCCCTGGTCGTCGCCCTGCCGCCGACGTGCGGCGATCTCGGCCACGATCTCGGCGTGGCGGACGTCGGTCAGCGGGTAGGCGAGCATGATCAGCGCGGCGGCGAGCGCGCACACGGCCGGGACGATCCCGGTGCCGATCCGGATGCCCCACAGGGCGGCCTCGGTCTGCTGAGCGGCTCCTGCCGCGTAGCCACCCAGGGCGAGCGCGTAGGCCCCGACGGCGCCGCCTATCGCCTGGCCGGTCTTGCGGGTGAAGGAGAACAGCGCGTAGGTGATGCCTTCGGTCCGGACGCCGGTCCGCCATTCCCCGTACTCCACCGTGTCCGCCTCCAGCGCCCAGACGAGCATGTTGACCAGCAGGAACCCGAGCATGCCCAGGACCAGGCCCGTGAACGGCAGCACGACGACCCCTGCGGGGGACAGCGCGACGATCAGGCCGCCGAGTGCCATCACCACAGAGCCGCCCATGTACGCAGTGCGCTTGCCGAACCTTCGCACCAGGAACGGGATCGCGGGAGCAAGCACGAACGTCGCGATGAGCTGGATGGTGGACAGGACCGGGAACAGGTTGAGCGCGTGCAGCACGTCGCGCACGTAGTACAGCTGCAGCGTGCTCAGAGACAGCCCACCGGTGATGAACAGGACCGAGCTGACGCACAGCATGAGCAGGGGGCGGTTGCCCTTGAGGGTGGTGAAGCTCTGCCGCATCGAGACATGGGTGACCTCGCGCTTGACCCGTTCGCGGCAGGTGAAGAACGTGAACAGGTAGCAGGCGGTGCCGACGACCATGAAGCACAGGGTGGCGACGGTGAACACGGTCTGCAGGTCCGCCCCGGGCACGAGGCGGGGCGCGATGAGGATGCCCAGGCCGGCGCTGACGATCGAGCCGCCGACGCTGCGCGCACTGGCCAGCTTCGCGCGCTCGCTGGGTACCTGGGTCATGGCCCCGGCCAGGGAGCCGTAGGGGATGTTGACCAGGCTGTAGGCCAGGCCGAGCGCGGCGTAGGTGAGGTAGGCGTAGACCAGCATGCCGGTGTGCCCGATCTGCGGGACGGCGAACGTCGCCACGCTCAGGCCGAGCAGCGGGACGCTGCCGAACAGCAGGAACGGGCGGAACTTGCCCAGGCGCTTGCTGTAGGTCCGGTCCACGACGCGGCCGGCGAAGATGTCGGCGAACGCGTCGAAGATGCGCACGACCAGCAGCAGGGTCCCGGCCGCTGCGGCGCTGATCCCGGCGACGTCGGTGTAGTAGATGAGCAGGAAGGCGCCGGCCGTGGCGAACGCGAGGTTGTTGGCGAAGTCGCCGGCGCCGTAGCCGAGGATCGCCTTCGCGCTCAGCCGGCCGGGGTCGGCGGACGCCGAGCCGGTTTCTGGGCCGGTTTCTGGGCCGGAGACTGCTGAGGGAAGCGGTGCTGAGGTGGACATGGACGGCTCCTTTGCCTGTCGCTGCCGGGTGGGCGGTCTGTGGAGGTCGCTGGCGTGGGTCAGTGCTGTTGCTGTTGCTGCTGTTGCGCGGTCCAGCGCGCGCGCAGGAGGTGGGCGGCGGCCTTGGGCCGGCGGTCCCGGGTGAAGACGCCCTTCTTGTTCCCGTCGACGCGGAAGATCGCCGAGGAGGTCTGGAAGTCGGCGAAGTTCCATACCTGCTCGCCGACCACCGCCTCGACGCGGTCGTGCACGCGGTGGTACAGGTCGAGCACGTCGCGCTGGTACTCCTCGGTCCACGGCTGGGTGTGGACGGCGTGCAGGCCCGCCACGGCGTCGGCGCCGTACTCGGTCATGATCAGCGGGCGGCCGTACTGGTCCTGCCACCGGCGCAGCTCGTCCTCCAGGTGCGCCTCGGCGGAGGCCAGGTCGGCGGTGTCCTCGTACCAGCCGAAGTACCGGTTGAGGCAGATGACGTCGACGAGGTCGGCGACCCGGTCGGTCTCCGGCGTCGCCATGCCGAGATTGACGAACGTGACGGGCCGGGACGGGTCGAGCTCACGGGTCAGCGCGATCAGCGGCTCGAAGTAGTCGCGGGCGCCGGGCTCGTTCGACGCCGGCTCGTTGGCCACCGACCAGAGGATCACCGACGGGTGGTTCTTGTCGCGCGCGACCAGCTCGCGCAGCGCCTGCGCGTGCGCGGCCTGCGTGCGGTCGTTGATCGTGTCGGGGGAGAAGGTCGCGGTCCCGCTGCTGCCGAAGATGCCGCCGCCGATGTTGAGGTTGAGGCCGACGGCGGCGGTCTCGTCGATGACGAGGTAGCCGTGCCGGTCCGCGTACTCCAGGACCTCCTCGGCGTACGGGTAGTGCGACGTGCGGAAGCTGTTGGCGCCGGTCCAGCCCATGAGCGCGAAGTCGTGCACCAGGTAGGCGTCGTCGTGCCCCTTGCCGCGTACCGGGGTGTCCTCGTGCTTGCCGAACCCGGTCAGGTAGACCGGCTCGTCGTTGACCAGCAGTCGCAGCCCGTCGACCCGTACCGTGCGGATGCCGACCGGGAGGACGTACTCGTCGCCGAGGACGCCGTCGTGCTCCAGGACGGCGCGCAGGGTGTAGAGGTTCGGGCTGCCGGGTCCCCACAGGAGCGCGTCCGGGACCCGGAGGTCGGCGCTGGTCCCGTCCGCACGCGCGACGACGTCGCCGGCGGCGTCCGCCAGGTGGAGGCGGATCGTGCCGGCGCCGGTCACGGCGCTCTCGACATGGACGACGCCGGTGGTGCCGTCGATGTCGGTGGTGACCGTGAGGTCGCCGATCCGGTCGGCCGGTGCGCTGTAGAGGGCGACCGACCGGGCCAGGCCGGCGTAGTTGAAGAAGTCGTGCAGGTACCGCTGGCGGCGTGCCCCGGTCGAGGTCACCTCGACGGTGCCGGGCGGGATGGTCTCGTTGGTCAGGGTGTTGTCCACGCCGATCGTCACGAGGAACTCCGCCCCCGGGCTCACCAGGTCGGTGATGTCGGCCTCGAACGGGGTGTACCCGCCGACGTGCTCGACCACGAGCCGGTCGCCGACGTAGACCCGCCCGGCGTGGGTGGCGGCGTCAACGCGGACGAACACCCGCTGGCCCGTCCACCCACGCGGCACCCGCACCGTGCGCTGATACCAGACCCAGCCCACGTGCTCGCGCAGCGAGGGCTCCACGAACAGGTCGTTGTAGCTGGCCGGCACCGGAGCCTCGAGCGTGCCGGGCAAGGACCGGCTGCCTGGAGCGTGGTCGAGGTCGCCCGCGGCGAACCGCCACAGCCCGTCCAGGGTCAGCAGCTCGCGGGTCGCTGAGATCTGAGGTTTGAGCATCGATGCCTCCTTCGTCGCCAAAGCCGACCACACGGTCAGCATTCGTGTCAACCGGTTGCCAAGAATTCTGGTGCGAGCCACCCTCGGTCGTAGAGTCAGGTGGCAGTAGGGCTGTGGTTCGATGGGGCGCGTGAACGCGGACATCGAGAAGGCAGCGAGCGAGGAGGGTGAGGAGTCCGTGGCAATCGGTCGCCGTGGCGCGGTCACGATCTACGACGTCGCGCGGCACGCGGGGGTGAGCCCGTCGACCGTCTCGCGTGCGCTGGGCAAGCCGGGGCGGATGTCGGCGCGGATGGAGCGGCGGATCCAGGAAGCGGCCACGGAGCTCGGCTACCGGGTGAACCCGATGGCCCGTGCACTGCCGACCGGTCGCACCCAGACTTTCGGCCTGATCATCACCGACTTCACCAACCCGGTGTACTTCGACCTGGTGCGTGGCGCCGAGCGGGCGGCCGGCGAGGCGGGGTACACGATGGTCCTGGCCGAGTCCCAGGAGTCCGGTGAGGCGGAGTCGAACGCGGTCGAGCGTGTGCTGCCGCTCGTGGACGGTCTCGTGCTGGCCGCGCCACGCCTGGACGACGAGGCCCTGACCGCGATCTCGCAGGACACCTCGCTCGTCCTGATCAACCGTGCCGTCCCGGGCATCGCCTCGGTCGTCGTCGACGTGCGCACCGGTCTGTCCGCCGCGCTGGACCACCTGCAGACGCATGGGCACAGCTCGATCGGCTACCTCAGCGGTCCGGCCCGTTCCTGGATCAACACCCGGCGCTGGGAGGTGCTGATGGAGGAGGCCCCGCAGCGCGGCATGCACATCGTGGAGATCCCCACCACCGAACCGACCCTCGTCGGCGGACGCGACGCGCTGCGGCGGGTGCGGGCCGCCGGCGTCAGCGCGCTGGTGGCCTACAACGACCTGATCGCGATCGGTCTGCTGCGCGCAGCACAGGCCGGCGGGCTGGACGTGCCGGGTGACCTGAGCATCGTTGGGTTCGACGACATCTTCGGCGCCGAGCTCGTCACGCCGGGACTGAGCACGATTCGCGTTCCGCTCGGCGCGCTGGGCGAGGCCGCGGTCCAGGTCCTGATCGGCCGCGTGGATCCCGGGACCCACGAGCCGGCGAAGACCGAGTTCGTGCCCCGGCAGAGCTCGGGTCGCGCACGCTGACCGTTCTCGCGAGCCGTGGGCGGAGGCGTGGCCTCGTGTGACGCGGACACGTCGCCGAGGCTGGCGCGCTGGTCGGGTACGCCCTCGCGGCGTTCGTCGTGGTGGACGTCCTGACCGGCGTCAGAGCCCGAAATCGGCGTCTTGCACCGCTTGGTGTAACCGTGGTTACATCAAGCAATGGCGGGTGAATGGGTACTCCTGAGCTATCGGCTGCCACGCGAGCCGTCGGCTCCGCGGGTCGCGGTATGGCGGCGGCTCAAGCGGCTCGGCGTGGCACAGATCTCCGACGGGCTGGTCGCGCTGCCCGCCGACGCGCGCACTCGTGAGCAGGTCGAATGGGCGGCCGAGGATGTCGTCGAGCGGGGCGGCGCCGCCAGCGTGTGGCTGGCGCGCCCGGCCACGGACGCGCAGGAGCGGGGCCTGGCGACGGCGATGGCGGCGGCTCGCGCCGAGGAGTACCGGGACCTGGAGTCGGCAGTGCGGCGCGTGCTCAGCGGCGACGCGGACGAGCGGCGTCGTGCCCTGACGGGTCTGCGCCGCAGGAACCGTGAGATCAGCCGCCGGGACTTCTTCCCGCCGCCGGAGCGCGACCTGGCCGCGGCCGCCCTCCGGGAGCTGGCCGACGGCGTCGGCCCGGACGGCCTGTCGCGCTCGTCCGTGCGGCCGAGCCGCGCGGGCCGGAAGTCCCGGGCGGACGGGGGAGCGCGATGAGGTGGGCCACCCGTGCGGGCGTGCACATCGACCGAGCGGCCTGCGCCTGGCTGATCGGGCGGTTCATCGATCCCGGCGCGGAGTTCCTGTTCGTGTCCGACGCCGCCGGCGTCCCGCCGGACGCGACGCCGTTCGACATGCGCGGCGTCGAGCTGGGCCACCACGGTCACCGCTGCAGCTTCGAGACGTTCCTGGTCCGTTACGAGCTGGCCGACCCGGTGCTGGTGCGGATCGGCGAGATCGTCCACGAGGCGGACCTGGACGACGAGCGGTACGACGCACCCGAGGCGCCCGGCCTGGACGTCATCCTGCGCGGGCTGTCCATGACCGGCGACGACGAGCGCACCCTCGCCGTGTCGGGACCGCTGTTCGACGGGCTGTACGAGTACTTCCACCGCGCCTATCTGCTGGGCCGCGACCCGGCCTGACCGCGCCCCACGCCCGACTGCTGGAGTGAGATGACCACCGACAACCACGACGTTCCCGCCGTGCCGGATCCTGCGTCCGGGCCTGCGTCCGGTCCGGCGTCCGTGCCAGGCGGAACCGCGCGCGACCTGATCCCGTTCCGCACCGCGGTGCGCGCGTGGTTCGCGATCTCCTGGCAGACCTTCGGCGGCCCCGCCGGCCAGATCGCCGTCATGCAGCGCACCCTGGTGGACGAGAAGCGGTGGATCGGGCAGGGCCGGTTCCTGCACGCCCTGAACTACTGCATGCTCCTGCCCGGCCCGGAGGCGCAACAGCTCGCCGTCTATACGGGGTGGCTGCTGAACGGGCGGCGCGGTGGCCTGGTCGCGGGCGGGCTGTTCGTGCTGCCGGGGATGCTCGCGCTGCTGGTCCTGTCCGCGGTGTACGTCGCGTTCGGCGAGACCACGGTGGTCTCCGCGGTGTTCGCCGGCCTGGCCCCCGCGGTCCTGGCCATCGTGGTCCAGGCAGTGTTCCGCGTCGGACGGCGCGCCCTGACCAGCCCCGCCCTCGTGGTCCTCGCGGTGGCCGCGTTCGTCGCGCTGTCGCTGTTCGCGGTCCCGTTCCCGCTGGTGGTCCTCGGGGCCGGCGTGATCGGCTGGCTCGTGCACCGGCTCGTGCCCGGCTGGATCGCGACCGCCCCGCGCCGCGACCAGGCGGACGGCCCGGCGCCCCTCATCCCGGACGACTCGCTGCACGCCGAGCGACCGTCGGGCCGTCGCACGCTGTGGGTGCTGGTGCTGGGCCTGGTGGCCTGGTTCCTCCCGGTCGTCGTCGTGGCGCTGGCGACGGGCACCGGGAGCGTCTTCACGCAGCAGGGCCTGTTCTTCTCCGGCAGCGCACTGGTGACGTTCGGGGGCGCCTACGCCGTGCTGGCCTATGTCGCGCAGCAGGCGGTGCAGACCTACGCCTGGGTCACTCCCGGCGAGATGACCAACGGCCTGGCGCTGGCCGAGACCACGCCCGGGCCGCTGATCATGGTGGTGCAGTTCGTCGCGTTCCTCGGCGCCTACCGCAACCCCGGCGACCTCGACCCGTGGGCCGCCGCGCTGCTCGGTGCGCTGCTGACCACCTGGGTCACGTTCGTCCCGTCGTTCCTGTTCATCTTCCTCGGCGCGCCCTACGTCGAGCGGCTCCGCGGCAACCGGACGCTGTCTGCCGCGCTCGCCGCGATCACCGCCGCGGTGGTCGGCGTGATCGCCAACCTGGCGCTGTACTTCACGATTCACACCCTGTTCGCGTCCTCCAGCACGTGGACGGCGGGGCCGTTCCGGCTGACCGTCCCCGACCTCACCACGCTCCAGCCCGCCGCCCTGGGGATCGCGGTCCTCGCCGCGCTGCTGCTGTTCGTGGCGCGCTGGTCGGTGCTGCGGACGCTGGGGGTCTGTGCGGTGGTCGGCCTGGCGCTCGGGCTCGCGGGAGTGCTCTGATCCGCCGGGCCTCCGCTCTGCCGGGGCTCCGTGCATATCCGCATTCATGCGAACTTGCGCACACGCGCAGGTAAGCGCAGGATGGCCGCATGCTGCGCGTCCTTGCCCACGCCGTCTATCGCCGCCTGTTCGCCGCCCAGGTCGTGGCGCTGGTCGGTACCGGCCTGGCCACGGTCGCGCTGGGCCTGGTGGCGTACGACCTGAGCCCGGCCGATGCGGGCGGCGTGCTCGGCACGGCGCTGGCGATCAAGATGGTCGCCTACGTGGTCGTGGCCCCGCTGGCCGCCGCGGCGGTCGCGCGGCTGCCGCGCAAGTGGGTGCTGATCGGCGCGGACGTGCTGCGCCTCGTGGTGGCCGCCTCGCTCCCGTTCGTCGGCGAGGTCTGGCAGGTGTACGTGCTGATCTTCGTGATGCAGGCGGCGTCGGCGACCTTCACGCCGACGTTCCAGTCCGTGATCCCCGACGTCCTGAAGGACGAGGACGACTACACCGTCGCCCTGTCCCTGTCGCGTCTGGCGTACGACCTCGAGTCGATCCTGTCGCCGGTCTTCGCCGCGGCGCTCCTGCTGCTGATCCCCTCCTCGGCACTGTTCTTCGGGACCGCAGTCGGGTTCGCCGGGTCGGCGCTGCTGGTCGTCGCCACCGTCGTCCCCCGGCGGGGCGGGGACAGCACGGCCGGCACGCGGCCCCAGCTGCCGTTCGGCAGCCGCGCCCGGCGCGGGGCCGAGCTCTTCTTCCGCACCCGCACGCTGCGCCCGGTCCTGCTGCTGAACCTCACCGTCGCCGCGGCCGGCGCGTTCGTCCTCGTGCAGACCGTGGTGATCGTGCGCACCACGTTCGGCCGGAGCGAGGACGTCGTCCCGCTGCTCCTGGCCGCGAACGGCGTCGGGTCGATGGCCGCCGCGTTCCTGCTCCCGCGCGTCCTGCGTCGCGTGCCGGAACGGCGGGCGATGCTCACGGGCGCCGTGGCGCTGACCGCCGCCGTCGGGCTCGCGCCGCTCGCGCTCGGTATCGGCGAGCCGGTCCGGGGCCTGGTCGCCGTGGGTCTGCTCTGGCTTCTCGTCGGCCTGGGCTGGTCGTCGGTCGAGACCCCGGTCGGGCGGATCATCCGCCGCAACGTGCCTCCGGCCGACCTGCCCGACGCCTTCGCCGCTCAGTTCTCCTTGTCCCACGCGTGCTGGCTGATCACCTACCCGCTGGCCGGCTGGCTCGGTACGGCCGGGCTGAGCGCCACCGCCCTGGTCCTGGCGGGGATCGCCGGCGCCGCCACGCTCGGTGCCGCGCGCCTGTGGCCCGCCGTCGCCCGGATGCGATGATGTCGTTCGTGGCCACCACCCAGCGCACCACGCCCCCGGAGGCGGACCTCGACCATGCCGTCGACGTCCTGCGGCTCCTCGCCGACCGTACGCGCCTGGCGATCCTGGCCATGCTCGCGGGCACGGAGATGTCGGTGACGGCGATCGCCGAAGCGCTCGGCCGCCCCGGGGCCGGCGTCTCGCAGCACCTGGCGAAGCTGCGTGCGGGCCACCTGGTCACCTCCCGCAGGGACGGGACCACCATCTACTACGGGCAGCCCGACGAGCACGTGGCGGCCCTGGTCGCCAACGTGCTGCAGCACACCGAGCACATGCTCTACGACGTGCCGCCCCACCACCGCTGAGCGGGACAGCAGGGCGAGCGGGCCCGCCCGACGTCCGGCCACGAGCGCTGCCGCGGCGCAGGCGCTGCTGACGCGATAGGTCAGGCGTCCGCGAGCTCGGCGTGGATGCTGTCGCGGGTGACCGGCTGGCCGCAGTGGTGGCAGACCAGGTCGACCTGGACCGGCTCGCCGCAGGTGTGCCGACGGGTGAGGGGCGGGGAGTCCACCGCCCACTTGTCGCCCCACTGGGACAGGGCGAGCGTGACCGGGAACAGCTCCTCGCCCGCCTCGGTGAAGTGGTACTCGTACCGGGGCGGGTGCTCGCTGTACTGGCGTCGCTCGATGACGCCGGCTGCCTCCAGCTTGCGGAGGCGGTCGGCGAGGATGTCGCGGGACACCCCGGTGTAGCCGGCGATCCGGGCGAAGCGGTGCACCCCGTACCCGATCTCGCGCAGGACCAGGAGCGACCACCGCTCGCCGATGACGTCCATCGCCGCGGCCAGCGAGCAGGGGCGGACCTCCAGGGGCAGCTCGGACATGCGGACGCCGGGGTACGTGTCGGTGCTGGTATCGGGTTCGCTCATCAACTCACCATAGGCGAGTGTGTTGCCATTTCCAACTCACCTGGTCTACCGTTGCCGCCAGTCGGTAGGAAATCACAACTCGGTGGCTTCCTCGTGAGTCCAGGAGTTCAACATGACGACAGCTCGCCCCGTGGCCCTCGTGACAGGTGCGTCCTCCGGTATCGGGAAGGAGGCCGCGCTCGGGCTGGTCAAGGCGGGTTTCCACGTCGTCGGCACCAGCCGCGACGTCTCGCGCGCCACCCCGCTCGACGGTGTGACCTTCCTGGACCTCGACGTGGCCGGCGACGAATCGGCCGCCGCCGTGGTCAAGCAGGTGATCGACCGGTTCGGACGGATCGACGTCCTGGTCAACAACGCCGGCGTCGGCTCGATCGGCGCGGCCGAGGAGAGCTCCGTCGCGCAGGCTCAGGCGGTGTTCGACATCAACGTCTTCGGGGTCCTGCGCATGGTGCGGGAGGTCCTGCCGCACATGCGGGCCCAGGGGCGCGGGCGCATCATCAACCTCTCGTCGGTGCAGGGCTTCATCCCCGCGCCCTACATGGCCGTCTACGGCGCCTCCAAGCACGCGATCGAGGGCTACACCCAGTCCCTGGACCACGAGGTCCGGGAGTACGGCGTCCGGGCGCTGCTCGTCGAGCCCGCCTACACCAGGACCGGGTTCGAGGCCAACAGCACGCAGCCCGACCTGCCGCTGGAGGTGTACGCGCAGCAGCGGCAGACCTTCGGCCGCATGATGACGGCGGCGGTCGAGGACGGCGACGACCCCGCCGTCGTCGCCCAGGTGATCGTCACGGCGGCGACGGACCCGAAGCCGAAGCTCCGCTACACCGCCGGCACGCTGGCCGGACGCGCGAGCGTCCTGCGCCGCCTCGCCCCCGCCGGGATCTTCGACAGCCAGATCCGCAAGATGAACCAGCTCGCCGGCTGACCTCCGCCGTCCCACGAACCCACGCTGTCGAAACCAGGAGAAGACCGTGCCAGACACTTCAGACTCCGCCGCCACCGTCGCCCGCTGGCGCGCCGCCGCGGAGAGCGGTGACGTCGGCGCCGCGGTCGCCTGCCTGAGCCCGGACGTGGTGCTCAGCTCGCCGCTCACCGACCAGTTCCGGCTCGAGGGATCCGACCAGCTACGTGACTTCCTGGGCTCGGCGTTCGTCGCGATCGAGGACATCCGCTTCCACACCCAGACCGGCCAGGGCGACACGTACGCGCTGGTCTACCGGGCGCGGGTGGCGGGCCAGCCGTTCGAGGAGGCGCAGCTGCTGCGCTTCGACGACGAGGCGCGCATCGCGGAGATCACGCTCTTCGGGCGTCCTATGCCGGCCCTCACCGCCCTGATGACCACCCTGGGCCCGGCGCTCGCCCGCGGACAGGGCCGCCGCGGCCTCGCCACGCTCCTGCGCGCCAGCGCGGCGCCGATACACGCGATGGTCACCTTCGGAGACCGCAGCGTGGTCCCCCGGACCAAGCCCGGGGCCAGGCGGACCTGAGAGAGCCGGTCCTGGTCAGGGACGTGTCGCAACGCGGATCAGGTCAGCAACTGCACGAAGGCGGCTGTGCGGCGGCCAGGCGATCACCGTTGTCACGGGCGGGGCGTCCAGGACCGGCACGGCGGCGAGGTCCCGGCGCAGGTCGGCGCTGGCTGACTCGGGAAGGATGACAGTGGTGCGGCCGAGCGCGATCAGCTGGAAGAGCTGTGTCAGGTTCCGTACCTCTGCGCCCGGCCCTGCTGGGTAGCTGCCGTCGCGGCCGGGCCAGCGGGCTATCGGCAGCTCTGGCAGTGCGGTGACGTCGGTCATCCGGACCTGAGAGCGGACGGCGAGCGGGTGTGAGGCCGGCAGGACGACGACCTGTCCCTCGGTGTAGAGGGTCTCGGTGTCGAGCCCGGCTGCCGAGTCGAAAGGCAGGTGGAGCAGTGCCACGTCGGCCTGCCCGTCCCGCAGGAGCTGCTGGTGCTCGTGTGCCTCGCAGAGCAGCACCTCGACAGTGGCCGCGCCGGGTTCCGCGGCGTAGGCGTCGAGCAACTTCGACAGCAGCTCGCCGGCTGTGCCCGACTTGACGGCAAGGACCAGGCTGGGGTGCGCTGCCGCGGCCCGTCGGGTACGCCGCTCGGCTGCGGTCACTGCGCTGAGGATGGCGCGCCCTTCCGCCAGCAGCACTCCTCCGGCCTCGGTGAGCGTGACCCTGCGGCTGTTGCGTTCCAGCAGCGCGATCCCGAGCCGCCGCTCGAGCTGGGCGATCGCGCGGGAGAGGGGCGGCTGGGCTATCTCGAGGCGCTGCGCAGCCTTGCCGAAGTGCAACTCCTCGGCGACGGCGACGAAGTACCGCAGCTCACGTATCTCCATCGGCACAGGCTAACGACGGCAGACGCCAGAGCGATACCGCTCGGGTATTGCTGCGCTACCGAGATGGTGTTGGTGCCCGGCCCCAGCGCAGGCATGCTCGCTGTCATGAGCAAGAAGGCGATCGCGCTGGTCACTGGCGCGAACAAAGGAATCGGGTACGAGATCGCGGCCGGGCTGGGCGCGCGGGGCTGGAGCGTCGGTGTCGGCGCCCGGGACGAGCAGCGCCGGGAGGACGCCGTAGCCAAGCTGCGCGCGGCTGGTGCCGACGCGTTCGGCGTACCCCTGGACGTGACCGACGGCGGGAGCGTGACCGCGGCAGCCCAGCTGATCGAGGAGCGGGCGGGACGGCTCGACGTCCTGGTCAACAACGCCGGCGTTGCCGGTGGCTGGCCGGAGCAACCCTCGACCATCGACCTCGAGACCGTGCGGCGACTGGTGGAGACCAACGTCATCGGCGTCATCAGGGTCACCAACGCGATGCTGCCGTTGCTGCGCCGCTCGGAGCACCCGCGGATCGTCAACCAGTCCAGCCACGTCGGCTCCCTGACGCTGCAGACCGCGCCCGGCGTCGACCTCGGGGGGATCAGCGGGGCCTACGCGCCGACGAAGACCTACCTCAATGCCGTCACCATCCAGTACGCCAAGGAGCTGAGCGGCACCAACATCCTGATCAACAACGCCTGCCCCGGTTACGTGGCGACCGACCTCAACGGATTCAGCGGGACCCAGACCTCCGAGCAGGGCGCGGCGGTCGCCATCCGGCTGGCGACCCTGTCGGACGACGGCCCGACCGGCCAGCAGTTCGACGACAACGGGGTCGTGCCCTGGTGACCTGACCTGCCTGGGCCTGCCCGGACGGGCGGGGTCAGCGCAGATCGGTGAGGCCGTCGAGGACGATGGCGATGCCGCTGAGGAACTGGTCGCGGCAGGCCCTAACCGGCCCGACGCCGGTCGTGGCGCTCCGGCAGGAGCTCGAAACCTGCCGACACGTACGTAGCGACGGCGGCCGGGCGGGTGCTCTCGGTGATGACGAGCGCGCTCGACGACCCCAGCTCGCGGAGGGCGGCCGCCCCGGCGACCGTCACCGCCCTGCCGTAGCCGTGCCCGCGATGGTCCGGGTGCACGCCCAGCGGCTCGATCAGCCCGGGCCTGCCGGGGCCGGCCGACCACACGGTGATCGCTCCGACGACCTTGCCGTCGCCATCGCCTTCGCCTTCGCCTTCGCCGTCGACGGCGACCAGGCAGCGCGCGTCGGCGTACAGCGGTCCGGACGCCATCGCGTGCCAGCGTTCGTCGGTGAACGTCGAGCCGTCGAACGCGGCGCGGAGCACGGCCGTGTGCTCGCTCACCCGGTCCGGCCCGACCACCTCGACCCGCACGCCGGCGTCCTCCACGGGGGCGGTGAGGTCACGCCGCAGCGGGGTGAACGGTGCGTCGGTGCCCCAGCCCTCGTCCGCGAGCAGGTCGCTCACCAGGGCGCCGGGCGGTGCCTCGATGTTGACCGCGCCGTCGGGGAGCACCCCGTGCTCCGGCGTCGTCACGTCCGTGACGAGCTGTCGCGCGAGCTCCTCGTCGCGGCGGACGTCGGGCGCCGTCGTCAGCCGAAGTATCCGGGCGCCGTCGAGCAGCCCGACGGCGAGCACCCGTCCGTCCCGGCTCCAGGTCCGGACGGCGGCGGCGGTCGCCTGAGCGCCGAACCTCCAGTACCAGCCCACGTCCCCGGGGTGCAGCTGCACGGGCGCCGCGTCGTCCTGCCACTCGCCCAGTGTGCTGATGATCCCGCTCAGGTCGTCGACGTCGGGCTCGCTGATGCTGACGGTCATGGGCCGATCCAACCTCCACGCGCCGCCGTCGCGCGAGGCTTTTCGCGCGGACCGACGTGCATGCGAGCGGCCGGCCTGGGTCTCGTGGATGCGGCGGATCGACTTCCGGGTCAGCGGCCGCCTGGACGGCCTCCCGCTCGACGTGCTGGCCGGGGGACCAGGAGGTCTCGCTCATGTCCGCGCTGGTCGCCGCCCGTGCCGAGGCCGAGATGACGGCGCGGTGGTGGGACCCGGTCTGCGGCGCGACTGACCAGTAGTGGGCTGAGCGCCGCGCACTGCCTATCGGCGGGCCGTGATGCCGGCCAGGAAGATGTCCACCCCTACCAGGAACTGTGCGCGATCCTCGTGCTCGGGAAGCAGCGACGCGCTCTCGTGAACGAGCGGGTCGGAGTCCTGTCGTGTCCACTCGGCCGCCAGCGCCTCCAGGTGGGCCTTGCGGTCCCCATCGTCGGGGATGCGCCGAGCTCCCGCGGCGTACTGCGCTGCCGCGCCGAGGATGTAGTTGACCAGCGCCGACCCGGCATCGGACCGCGCCGATCCGGTGACGCCGATGTCCTGGAGCTGTGTCCCCAGGACTTTCCAGATCTGGATGACGGCGGGTTGCCACGGTTCCCGGGAGAGCTGGGTTCCGACCCAGGGGTGGGCGTCGATCGCATCGAAGATCCTGAGTGACGTGGCGCGGATCGACGCAGCCGGCTCTTCGTCGTCCTGGACCTCCGCCAGCTCCCGGCCGATGATCCCGTCGGTCGCCGCGGCGAGCAGCTCGTCCTTGTTGGCGACGTGGTGGTAGAGCGCGCCGGCGCCGGTCGACAGGCGGCTCGTGAGGGCTCGGAACGTCAGATGGCTCTCGCCCTCCTCGTCGAGGATCTCGATGGCCGCCTCGACGATGCGGTCGCGGGTGAGGGCGTCGCTGCGTCGCGGGCTTCGCGGGGTCGGCGCGGTCATGCGGCCATCTTGACAGAGTTGGAATCGTGTTCCAACCTAGATCCAGTGGAACAGCGTTCCATTGGTCTCTCGAGAGGAACATCATGACGAACCCCGTCACCATCGTCGGCGCAGGCCTTGGCGGCCTCACCCTTGCCCGCGTCCTGTACCGCAACGGCATCCAGGCCACCGTCTACGACGCCGACGCCTCGCCCGACGCCCGCCCCCAGGGTGGCCAGCTCGACCTCCACGAGCACAACGGTCAGCTCGCGCTCGAAGCGGCCGGGCTCACCCAGGAGTTCCGCTCGATCGTCCACCACGGTGGTGCGGCCTCACGCGTGCTCGACCAGCAGGGGACGGTGCTGGCGGACGTTCCGGACGACGGCACCATGGGCCGCCCCGAGGCCCTGCGCGGCGACATCCGGCGCATCCTCCTGGAATCCCTGCCGGCCGGGACCGTGCAGTGGGGCAAGAAGCTCCTCGCGGCCACCCGGCTCGGCCAGAGCCGGCACGAGCTCTCCTTCGCAGACGGCTCGGCCGTCCGCTCCGACGTCGTGGTGGGTGCCGACGGGGCCTGGTCGAGAGTCCGGGCACTGCTCTCCGCCGAGAAGCCGACGTACGCGGGGGTGAGCTATGTCGAGACCTACCTGTACGACGTCGACGAGCGCCACGCCGCGACGGCCGAGGCGGTCGGCGCGGGCGCGCTGTACGCCTTCGTCCCGGGCCGGGGATTCCTCGCTCACCGCGAGGCAGGCAACGTCATCCACACGTACGTCGTGCTGAGCCGCCCGGCCGAGTGGTTCGCGGGCATCGACTTCACCGCAGCCGCGGTCGCCAGGGCGCGGATCTCGGCAGAGTTCGGGGGATGGGCGCCTGAGCTCACCGCACTGATCAGCGAAGGCGAGACCGACCCCGTCCTCCGGAGGATCTATCAGCTCCCCGACCGCCACCGGTGGGACCGGGTTCCCGGGGTGACGCTCCTCGGCGACGCCGCACACGTCACCGTCCCTGGCGGGGAGGGCGCGAATACCGCCATGCTCGACGGCGCTGAGCTCGGAGGGGCGATCGCCGCGCACCCGGACGACGTCGAAGCCGCCTTCGCGGTCTACGAAGAGATGATGTTCCACCGGAGCGAGGCCGAGGCCGTCGCCGCGCACGAGACCATCGATCTCATCTTCGGTGACGGAGCTCCCGATGGGCTCGTCAACCTCTTCAACGGCAACGCCGAGTTCAACGACGCAACCGAACTGGACGTCGCCCGCTAGCCGGACCCGCCGTCGGGTCGGTGCGACGTCACATCCGGGCGCGCAGCACGTCGATCTCGCCACCCGGCATGGCCGGGTCGAAGCCGTGCTCCATCAGCCAGCGGATCCCCAGCAGGCTGCGCAGCGACCACCACCCGTGGATCACGTCGAGGTCGACGTCGGCGCCGTAGCCGGCGGCGACGTCGCCCAGGTGCTCCTGGTGCCCGAGCGTCAGGGTGGCGAGGTCGGACAGGGCGTCGCCCTGGCTCGCCTCGGTCCAGTCGATGACGCCGGTGACCTCGTCGCCGTCGACGAACACGTGGGCGACCTGCAGGTCGCCGTGCGTGAACACCGGCGTCCACGGCCGCAGCGCGGCCGCCGCGACCTCGCGGTTGCGGGAGACCAGGTCGGCGGGCAGCGCGCCGCTCGTGACGAGCCACTCGCACTCGGCGTCGAGCGCCGACACGAGGCCGTCGAGGCTCCGGCCGGGCCAGGGCGGCAGCGGCGCGTCGTGCAGCTTCCGCAGGGCGGCGCCCGCCGCGACCCACGCCGCGGACGACGCGGTCGACGGCTGCCCGAGGCGGGCGAGGGCCGTCCCAGGGAGTGCGGCGAGCGCGAGCACCGGCGGCTTGCGCCAGAGGATCTCGGGGGTCGGGACCGGCGCCAGGGCCATCGCCTCGACCTCGACGTCGGTGCGTGCCTGGTCGCCGTCGACCTTCAGGAACACGTCGCCGACGCGCAGCGTCGCGCACTCGTCATGGGCGACGACGACCTTGACCTCTTCTATGCCCTCTTCCATGCCCTCTTTCATGCCGGCCATCATCGCGGGGGTGCCCACCGGCGTCACCGTTTTTGTCGGGACGTGACCGCGGCGTCAGTGCTCGTCGTAGTCCGGTGCTCGTCGTACTTCAGTGCTCGTCGTAGTGGTCCCCGTGCGCGGCGTGCTTGTGCCCGTCGTGCATGTAGTCCACGTGACCCTCGTGCGGGACCGGAGAATGGCCGCAGCCCACTCCGTGCGTGTGGTCGGCCAGGGTGTGCTCGGCTACCGACTCGTGCTCGTCGTAGTGGTCGCCATGCAGGGCGTGGTGGTGCGTCCCGTGCACGAAGTCGACGTGGTCGCCGTGCTGCACGGTCGAGTGGCCGCAGTCCGCGCCGTGCTGGTGCTCCGTCGTCGTGTGCTCGGCATGCAGGTCGGTGGTAGCCATGCTGACTCCTTCTGCTCCCGGTGGACGAGTGGACGAGTGGATCGGAGTCCACATTCCCATCGCACCACGGGGGCGAGCGGGCCGCGAGGTGGCCGTTCTCCCGACGGGGCTCACGGCCACCGCATCACGAGGTGCCCTTCAGGTGCGGGGCGTCGTCGTCCGTACCGATCGGCGCGGCGAGGCCCGCGGCGCGGCGCGCCCAGGACACCTCGCGGATGTCGATGAAGGCGCGGATGCAGTCGTCGCAGCCGTACAGGTGGGTCTCCAGGCGGCGCTGGTGGCGCGGCTGGAGGTTCCTGTTGATGTAGTCGTGCATGGCGGCGCGGGTGAGCCGGCACTCGGCCTCGTGGATCACGCCGACACCGACCGGCGCGGCGTCGGCCACGGCCAGGCCGGCCAGCCCTGGTAAGTCGGGCAGGAGGAAGCGAAGCAGCGAGATGTCGGCCTCGTCCTCGGCGTCGAACGCCGCCCTCAAGTCGTCGAATCGCAGATCATCCGTGGTCGTCACGCGAACTTGCCCCCTGTTACGTATCGCCCGGTCGTGACCGGCTGGTACTAGTTTCACGTTGGATGGTGTTTCATAGAAATTCGGGTGTGATACGGACATTTTCGTCTATGCCCGACACCAACAACGCCCCCGGCCCTGCGTTACGGGACGATCGGCGTTACGGGACGACTGGCGTCACGGGACGACCGGCAGCGGGTGCACGACGCCGGTGCCGGCGTCCACGAGCGCGGCCCGCGTCAGCGTGCCGGTCAGGGGCAGGATCTCGTACGCCGCTTCGAGCACCAGCGGCGTCTGCTCCAGCCGCACGCGCGTGGCCACCGTGACGTGCGGCGTCCAGATGCCCGGGACGTAATGCTTGTGCAGCTCGTCCTCCGTGACGCCGAGCGCCGTGACGACCCGCTCCTGGCGTGCCAGGAGCGTGCTCGTCACGGCAGGGACCAGGCTCATCCGCCCGCGCCGGAATGCCGCGACGGCGTCGAACCGGATGGCGGTCGGACCGGCGTCGGGCAGCGCCTCCATGGCGGCGCGCACCTTGTCGAGATCCCAGGAGCGCAGCACCGCCAGGGACAGGTGCGGTACGTGCCGGCCGTGCGTGTGCGTCGCGAGCGACGGCACGCCGTCGGCCTCGAGCCGCTGCCACAGCCGTCGCAGGACCCGCTCGGTCGGCCCGTCGAACAGCAGACATACCGCCAGCGCCATCGTCCCAGCGTATGCCGGGCCTGGATCACCCGGCGGACTCACCCTGAGGGCGTGTGGTCGCGAGGCAGCCGCACGGTGAACGTGGTCCTGCGCGGGCCGGGCTCGTCCGCGGTGGTGGAGCGGACGGCGATCGTGCCGCCGTGTGCGGTCACTATCGCGTCGGCGATGGCGAGCCCGAGGCCGGTCGACCCGCTGTTGCGGTTGCGTGCGACGTCGGCGCGGGTGAAGCGGCGGAAGAGCGTGGGCCGCAGCTCCGCGGGGATACCCGGCCCGTCGTCGGAGACGTCGAGCACGACGGCGTCGCCGTCGCGTCCGAGCCGCACGTCCACGTGCGTCCCCGGCGGGGTGTGCGTGCGCGCGTTGGCGAGCAGGTTGGCGAGCACCTGCCGGAGGCCGGACTCGTCACCTGCCATGACCAGCCCGTCCTCGATCGCGGCTCGGGTGGTGTGCGAGACGTCCTCGTCGCTGGTTAGGTCGCCGGGCAGGTCGAGGGCCCAGGCGTGGTCCGGGCCGGCCGCGTGCGCGTCCATGACCGCGTCGATGGCAAGGGCCGCCAGATCGACGGGTGACCGGTCGAGCGGCCGCCCGGCGTCGAGGCGCGCGAGGAGCAGCAGATCCTCGACGAGACCCGTCATGCGTACCGCCTCGGACTCGATGCGGTCGAGCGAGCGCTCCGCGGTCGGCGGGAGGTCCTCGGGGGCGCGGCGGACCAGCTCGGCGTAGCCGCGGATCGACGCGAGCGGCGTGCGCAGCTCGTGGCTCGCGTCCGCGACGAAGCTGCGCACCTGCGTCTCCGAGTCGTGCCGGGCCTGGAGCGACGTCTCGACGTTCTCGACCATGCGGTTGAGCGCTGCGCCTACCTGTCCGACCTCCGTGCGCTCGTCCGTGAGGGCTGCGGGGACCCGGGGGATGGCGGTGATCGCGCCCCGGGAGAGCTCGAGCTCCGAGACCCGGCTCGCCGCGGCCGCGACGTCGTCGAGCGGGCGCAGGGAGCGGCGCACGAGCGCCGCCCCGACGAGGACAGCGGCGACCAGCGCTGCGACGCCGAGCGCCACCTCGACCAGGACGTAGCGCCGCACGGTCGCGGCCACGGTCTCGGTGCTCGTCGCGACGACCGCTGCCTGTCCGTCGTCGGTCGTCCGGTGCACCGCGCGGAACGAGCCGAGGTCGCCCAGGCTCACGTCGTGCGGGCGCCCGTCCGCGGGAACGGCCTGGAGCTCGGCGACCTGGTCGTCGTCGAGCGGCAGCCGCTCGAGCGACGTCGTGACGTGGGCGGCGAGGACCAGCTCGCCGTCGAGATAGCGCACGACCGCGGTGCTGGGCCCGAGGCCGGGCGGGAAGGCCGACCGGGCGATCCCGTCGGGAAGGCCGTCGGGGACGTCGTCCGGTGCCGGCACCGGCGGCGCGGGGATCTCGTCCGACGACGGGCCAGCGGGCAGCTCGTCGCCGAGCAGCGGCGGGGGACCCTGGGTGAGCCGCTGGCTCGCCTGTTCGAGCTCGTGGTCGACCTGAGTGAGGAGCTGCGAGCGGAGCACCGCCGTCGACGCCGCCGCGAGGCCGACCGTCACGGCCAGGACGACCGCCACGAGCACGAGCACGAGCCGCCTCCGCAGCGCGATGGGCTCTCGCGCCGGGGTCTGCCGCGCCCGGGTCCGCCGTGCGGGGGGAGGCGTCGAGGAAGGCCGGGCGTCAGGCACGTGCGGGACCCGCCCCCGGTGCGGGCTTGAGGAGGTACCCGACGCCGCGCAACGTGTGGATCATGGGCTCGCGCCCCCTGTCGATCTTGCGGCGCAGGTAGGACACGTACAGCTCGACGATGTTCGCCTTGCCGCCGAAGTCGTAGTTCCAGACACGGTCCAGGATCTGGGCCTTGGACAGCACGCGGCGCGGGTTGCGCATGAGGTAGCGCAGCAGCTCGAACTCGGTCGCCGTGAGCTGGATCTCCTCGCCCGCGCGCCGCACCTCGTGCGCGTCCTCGTCGAGCTCCAGGTCGCCGACGACGAGGACGCCGTCCTCCCCCAATGCGATCGCGCCCCTGCGCCGCAGCAGGCCGCGCAGCCGGGCGACGACCTCTTCGAGGCTGAACGGCTTCGTCACGTAGTCGTCGCCGCCCGCGGTGAGCCCGATGACCCGGTCCTCGACCGCGTCGCGTGCCGTGAGGAACAGCACCGGCATCCGGGCCTCCCGCTCGCGCAGGCGGCGCAGCACGGTGAACCCGTCCATGTCCGGGAGCATGACGTCGAGCACCACGATGTCCGGAACGGTCTCGCGCGCCATCCGGATCGCCGAGAGGCCGTCGAGGGCGGCGGAGGCGTTCATCCCCTCCAGGTGCAGCGCGGACGTGAGGAGCTCGGCGAGGTTGGGCTCGTCGTCGACCACCAGCACCCGGACGGGGGAGCCGTCCGGCCGGGTGAGGCCTGACTGGTCGGGGCTGCCGACGGGCGCGGGTGCGGCGGTCATGGAGCCAGCCTGAACCCGCGCCCGGTGATCCTCCTGAACCGTACCTGTGCGTTCGCTTTGTATCGGGCGGCCGCGCGCCGACGAGCGCGTCGGTCCCGATGCGGCGCTCAGGGCAGGGTGATCGGCAGCTTCTGCCCGTCGAGGACGTGGCGGCAGTCGCACTCGTCATCGTCATCGTCGGGCAGGGCGGCCACCGTGGCCTCGAGGACGGCGGAGAGCTTGGGCAGGTTGCGGGCGAACAGCTCCAGTACCGCCTCCTGCGTCACGTGCTCGCCGCCCTCGACGCCCGCGTCCCCGTCCGTGACGAGCGCGAGCGTGGTGCAGCACAGCGCCAGCTCGCGCGCCAGCGCGGCCTCCGGCATGGCGGTCATGTTGACGATCGTCCCGCCGTCCCGGGCGTTGCGCCGCGACTCCGCGCGCGACGAGAACCGGGGACCCTGGATCACCACCATCGTGCCGCCGTCCACGGCGGGCAGGGCCCCGGCCTGCGCCGCGGCCGCCGCCGCGACCCGGCCGCGCGGGCAGTACAGGTCGGCGAACGGGACGTGCACCACCGGCCCTTCGACGTCGTAGTACGTGTGCGCGCGTCCCCACGTGCGGTCGATCACCTGGTCCGGCACGACGACGGTCCCCGCGGCCAGCTCCGGGACCAGCCCGCCCACCGCGCACGTCGTCACGACCTGCCGGACCCCGAGCGCGCGCAGCGCCCAGAGGTTCGCGCGGTAGGGGACGCGGTGGGGCGCGAACCGGTGGTCGGCGCCATGTCCCTGCCCGCCGTGCGGGACGACACGCCCTCCCGCAGCCGCAGCCACGTCGTGAACGTGCGGGCCGCGGTGGTCCCGCGCGATCTCGGCGGACCCGTCGGACGACCCGTTGTCCACCACCACCGGGTCCTGGTCGTCGCCGGCGTTGCCGGTCTCGCGCCTCGTCGTCGGGAGCGCGGCATGAGCGCGGCGACCGTCCGGACTGGGCGCTGGAGCTGGTCGGACCCGGCGGGACCACGCACCTGACGCGCGCCGACCTGCTGGCCATGAGCCAGCACGAGGCGGTGCTGCCGATCGCCTGCGTCGAGGGCTGGAGCGCGTCGGCGCGGTGGACCGGCGTCCGGAGACGACGCCGACCAGGAGCAGCACGGCTGCGAAGATGCCCGGCCCCGTGCGCACCACCCAGTGGCCGACGAACGGTTCGGCCCCGGTGAGCAGCTGTGCGTCGGTCAGGTGCCGCAGCAGGACGGCGACGAGCGCGAGCCCGGGGACCGACGCCGCCCAGACGGACACTGCCACCGTGGGCCCGCGCCTCTGCACCAGGTCCCGCCCGGGGGCGGCGTCCAGGTCTTGCCCGATGGCGGCGTCAGGTCGTCCGCGGGGCGTCGTCCGCCCCGCAGCGTCGGTGCGGGCTCGGGTCGTGGGGTATCGGCCACTGCTCCATCGTGTCCGGTGATCGACGCCGACGGGGGGTGAGGCGACCTGACGGAAGGCTGACGGTCGGGCCTGCGGCCAGAGAACTCCGATGAACTGGCTCAGGAGGCGCGACACGTCGAGGGATACCGCCGCACCGAAGCTGACCAGGACCGATATCGGTGCAGAAAAGCTAGTATCGACCGCGAGTCCGTAGCCCGGGAACTGACGACCATGACCCCGGCCGGACTCGGTCCACCATCCGGGAACTGGCGCCGCACACCCGACGGCCACGTCGAGGATGACGGTCCCCACCCCTGCACGCCACGGTCGGCCGCGCCCTCGGCCAGTAGCCCAGGAAGGCACCACCATGACCACCGAGTCAGTCCCCGTGTGGCCCCGTATCGAGGCCGTAACCCGGTCCGACGGCACCGGCGAGCTCACGATCGACGGCACCAGCCACCCGATCCAGGCCCCCACCATCGAGGAAGCCCGTCAGACGATCCTCACGCGCATCGCCGACACCGCTGCCGAGCTCCGACGCCCGGTGCGTGCATTGGCCAGCGGGCCGGACGGGCAATGGCCCCTGATGGTGCATCCCGACGGCCGCGTCGAGGACGACGACAGCCGACCCGCGTGGGCGATCGGGCCCATCGCGCCGTCGCCATCAGCCCCTGCACCGGAGACGGCGAGCAAGACGGCGAGCAAGGACGAGGCAGCAACCCCCGAGCCGCCCGTGACCGGCGCAGCCGATCCCGCCGTCGAGAAGCCCGACAGCGGCCCATGGGCACGCGCCGCCCGCCAAGCTCAGGCGCGTGCGACCTCGACCCAGCCCGGCCTGGCCACCGGTCCCGCTCCGGTCGACCTGCCGACGCTCCTCGGGCTGCCCGAGGAAGACACGGTCGTACGAGTCCACCGCGAGGCCATCGACACCACGCCCGCCCCTGCCCAGTCGGCGGCACCGGGCCGACGCCGCATCGTCCCGCTCACGCTCGCCGTTGCAGGGGCCGTCGTGCTGGTCGCCGCCGGGACGGTCGCTGTGATCGCCCTGACCGGCAACGGCCCCGGACCTGGACCGACCGATTCCGCGGTCGCCCGGCCTGGCGCGGGAGCGAACCTCCCGGTCCAGGCACCGGCAGGCTATGGCCAGACCGCCGTCTGGTCGGTCCCGGTCGGCAGTGAACCGCAGGTCCTGATCACACCCGACGGCGGAGTCCTTGCCGCACCCGTGGGAGACGAGACGATCACCGTCTTCGACGCGGCCGAGGGAACCGCGATCTGGGAAGGACGCGACCCCGTCGAGGGCCTCCACCTCTCGCGTGTCGGTGACCGACCCGTGCTGGCCGCCGACAGCCCCGGCACCCTGCACGTGTGGCCGCTGGACACCACCGACCCCGCGGGCGTGGCTCCGACCACGATCGAGCTCGGCAGCGATCAGGCCGAGGTCACCTACGACGGCACGGCCCCGCTCATCGTGCTTCCGGACCAGGCTGTGGCCCTTCTTGAGGAGAAGAGCGCCACCCCGGTCCGCCGCGACGTCCCCGTCGGTGCGACCCCGGTGGCCGCGACCCCTGAGCACGTCATCGCGGTAGGCCCTGGCTCCTGGTGGACCATCACCGCTGATGCGGATCCTGTCCGTCACGACCTGCCCGAGCCCAAGCAGGCCGTCGGCGACCCGACAGCGGCGATCGTCGTCGGCGGCAATCAGCTGGCCGTCGTCTGGCATACCGCGGACTCGGCTGAGGACGTCCTCGCACTGGTCGGCCTGGACCGCAACGTCATCCGCGCGACGAGCCTGATCCGGTCGTCGGCGATCCCGCCTGACGCCGAACCTCTCCGAGACCGCGCCGGCTCCACCCGGACGATCGGGCCAGTTCTCGTGGACGTCGGCCCCAAACCTGTGCTCGCCGACCTCGGGGACATCACCCCCGAAGCGGTGATCGGGCGCACCGTCTACGGCACCAGCAAGAGCAAGCCGGCCGTCGCGACCTGGAGCCCTGACGGCGTCGACCTCGAGGCCAGCGAGAGCACCGGCGAGACGGCACCGATCGCAGCGCTGACCGAGGACGTCGCGTTCGTCGTGGCGTCGGAGGGCGACGAGACCCTCCTCTACGCACTGCCCCGCATCGGAGAGACGAGACCGAAGGGACGAAACCCGTGACCGACCTTCGTCCTCGACTGAGCGAGATCGACGGGCCTCAGCCCGCGTCGAACCGCTCCTCCCCCTCCTTGTCGGGGTTGTCCTCGGGGTACTCGCCGGGGATCGCGTCCTCGTACGACGGCTGCTCTGAGGCCTTGTCCGTGGCCCCGTCACGCAGCTCCGGGGCCACCAGGTCGAGGAGCTGGGCATGCAGGTCCAGGAGGCTCGTCGCATGCAGGTCGAAGACGTCGCCCGGGCCGGGCGGGTCGCCGTCGGACCGCGACACGTAGGCCGTGCGCATCCCCGCGGCCGCGGCCGCCCGTAGGTCCCAGGCGTGTGCGGCCACCATGTACGGCGTCCCCGAACCGGAGGGCAGGCTGTTCAGCGCCAGCTCGTAGAGGGCGGGGTCCGGCTTGTAGGTCTGCGCGTCCTCGGCGGAGAGCACCTGGTGCCACCGCAGCCTGGCGTTGGCGCTCAGCCCGGCGAGGACCCGGCGGCTCGCGTTCGAGAGGCCGAGCACGGCGACGTCGGCGGTGAGGAGGTCGAGACCCGCGACTGTGTCCGGCCAGGGCTGCAGCCACTCCGACGCGTCGGCGAGCCGGCCGGCGGCGTCGGGCAGCAGGAAGCGCTCGCCGACCAGCCAGGTCAACGCCTCGAGGTCCAGCTCGTGGCTGGGGGCGAAGGCGCGGCGTCCCTCGACGATCGCGCGTTCCTGCTCGGCGACGTGCCCCAGCCATCGGCGGGCCACCTCCGCCGCGGCGCCGCTGTCGATCCCGGCCGTCGCCGTCACGTGCCGCTCCAGGCTCCCGGTCTGATCGACCAGGGTGCCGAGAACGTCGAGGACGACGGTCGGCCGGGTTGTCTCCTCCGTCGCAGGTCCCATGCGTTCACCGTAATGGAATCCCCCGAACGTGTTCGATGAGAGGCAGAGTGGTGGCACGGACAATCTGGAGGAGAACGTGGACTATCGCCATGAGCTCAGGTTCGGGTCGTTCATCACTCCGGCGAACGAGGACCCGCAACGGACCGTCGACCTCGCCGTCGAGTCCGAGCGAGCCGGGCTGGACCTCGTCACGTTCCAGGACCACCCGTACCAGCGGAGGTTCCTCGATACGTGGACGCTCCTGTCGTACGTCGCGGCGCGCACCGAACGCGTCTCCCTGGCCCCGAACGTGGCCAACCTTCCGTTGCGGCCGCCCGCAGTGCTGGCTCGCTCGGCCGCCGCGCTCGACGCCCTGACGGGCGGCAGGGTCGAGCTGGGTCTGGGCGCCGGCGCGTTCTGGGACGCGATCGAGGCCATGGGCGGCAGGCGCTTGGCCCCGGGGCAGGCCGTCCAGGCCACGCGCGAGGCGATCGGCGTCATCCACTCCGCCTGGGGACGCGGCCCCGCGCGCGTCGAGGGCGAGTTCTACTGGGCGCGCGGCGCCAAGCCAGGAACTCAGCCGGCCCACGACATCGGGATCTGGATCGGCGCCTACCGGCCCCGCATGCTCGAGCTCACCGGCACCCTCGCCGACGGCTGGCTGCCGTCGGTCGGACGGCTGAGCGCGCAGGAGATGACCGACGCGAACGCGCGCCTCGACGACGCCGCGGTGGCGGCGGGCCGCAACCCGGCCGACGTGGTGCGGATCGCCAACATCTCAGGCCCGCTGTCGCCGCAGGTCGTGCCGGAGTGGGTCGACCGGCTCACGGCGCTCACCCTCAAGGAGGGTTTCTCGACGTACATCCTCGATGGCGACGACCCGGCTGGCCTGCAGCTGATCGGCCAGGAGATCGCACCCGCCGTCCGCGAGGCCGTGGCCGCCGAGCGGGGCTGACGGCGCTCCGGGCGGCCCAGCAGCTGGTCAGGAGCCGGCGCGCAGGCCCCGCAGCGTGTGCTCGAAGCTGCGGATGAAGCCGTCGCGATGCTGCTGGTCGCAGGCCCGGGCGATGATGCCGCGCTCCCAGATGAGGAGGTCGATGTCCTCCGGCGCGAGGTCTTCCCGGATCGTGCCAGTGGCCTGAGCAGCATCGAGGAAGCCGCTGGCCACCTTGCTGGCTTGCTCGCACAGGGCGGCGATCGGAGCGGAGCCGGGCAGCGCACGCAGCAGGACGTCGTTGGCGGCGGGCTCGTCGTACTGGAGCAGCCAGATCTGCCGCAGGTAGCTCTCGAACCGCTCGACCGGGTCTTCGATCGCGCTGACCACGGTGATGATGCCCCGGATGCGCTCGGCGACCAGCTCCTCCACCACTGCGTCGATCAGCCCCTGCCGGCCGCCGAAGCGGTGGTAGATGGTGCCCTTGCTGACGCCCGCGGCGCGGGCCACCTCGTCCAGGGGGCTGTTCAGCCCGTGCACCCGGAACACGTCGAGGGCCGCCGTGCGGATGCCCTCGACGTTGCGCCGTGCGTCCGCGCGGAGCCGGGGTGTGTCAGAGCTCATCGACCGCCGCCGGTCGACGTGGCGCCGACTGCGGCCGGCGTGCCGACGGTCTCGTTCCAGCTCGTGTCCAGGGCCTGCAGGAACGCCCCGACCGGCTGCGCGCCGGAGATGGCGTACTTGCCGGCGAACACGAAGAACGGCACGCCGCTGATGCCGTACTGCCGGGCCTGCTCGAGGTCCGCCTCGACGCCGTCGGCGAACTCCCCGCTGGTCAGCGCGGCGAGGGCGGCGTCGCGGTCCAGGCCGACGTCGGCGGCCAGGTCCGCCAGGACCTGGTGGTCACCGACGTTGAGCCCATCGGTGAAGTACGCCTGGAACAGCCGCTGGATCATCTCGTGCTGCTTGCCCTGCGTGGCGGCGAAGTGGCTGAGCTGGTGCGCGGTGCGTGTGCTCACGGCCTGGGTGCGCTCGAAGTGGTAGTCCAGCCCGATCTGCCGGGCGCGCTCCGCGACCTGGTCGTTCATGGCCCGCGCCTGGTCGAGCGGGAGACGGTGATGGACCGACAGGAGCTCGGCCGCGTTGACCGGGGCGTCGCCGTCCGACAGCTGGGGCATCAGAAGGAAGCTGTGGTACCGCACCTCGACGCCGGAGGCGTGGGGGAACTTCTCTAGCGCCTGGCCCAGCAGCGTGTCGCCCATGTAGCAGAACGGGCACATGACGTCGCTCCACACGTCCACCACGAGCCGGTCGCCGGCCTGGCCGAAGGCCTCGCCGGCCATCAGCGGCACTCCCCGTCCAGGTCGCAGACGCCGAACGCGTCGCCCGTGGGCAGAAACTCGAACGGCGAGGTGTTGGACTGGGTGGTCGGGTCGCCGTCGACGGCCTCGGGGGTATGTTCCGCCGCGAGGTCGACGACGAGGGCCGGCTCCGCGATCGCATTACTTGACGTCATGGTCAAGAACCCTAGGATAAGTTGAATGGTGCGTCAAGATGGCGCTCCACCACCGGCGACGGGATGAGCCGAAAGATGTCCACCGTGCAGTTCGAGCTGTTCACCTCGGCCTTCTGCGGCCCGTGCCATCACACGCGCGCCGTCGTCACGGAGGCGGTCCGGCTGATCCCGGGCGCGACGATGGTCGAGCACGACGTCGCGCACGAGACCGACCTGGCCGAGTCGCTCGACATCCGCTCCACGCCCACGGTCATCGTCCGGGGTGCCGACGGCGCCGAGACCTTCCGGGCCGGCGGCACCCCGAACGTCGCACAGGTCCTGGTGGCGGCAGAGCGCGCGCTGCGCTGACCGCTGCATCAGTCCAGGACGGCGTACGCCTCGACCTCGACCAGCACGTCGGGCTCGAAGAGGTAGTCGACGCCGATGAGCGAGACGGGCGGCATGGGCTGCGGGATCCCGAGCTCGTCGGTGACGGCGGCCAGGCCCGCCATGAAGTCGTCGATCTTCGCAGGCTCCCAGTGCGTGACGAAGAACCTCAGGCGCACGACGTCGGAGAAGGTCGCGCCGGCGCCGGCGAGGCCGCGCGCCGTGTTGCGCAGGGCCTGTGCCACCTGGCCGGCGAGGTCGTCGGTCGCGATGTGGTTGCCCTCGGCGTCGCGCGCGATCTGGCCGGCGACGTGCACCTGGCGGCTGCCCGTGCTGACGGAGACGTGGTGGTACGGAACGGGCTGGAGCATGCCCTCGGGGGTGAGGAGCTGGACGGCCATGGAAGATCCCTTCGCTGGTTCTTAGTAGGTATCTCATGTGTACCTGGTGTCCGAAGGGAACTTCAACTAGCCTAGGTTTCATGCCGGATACCAGGGAGCCCGCCGAGCGCATCCAGATCGCCCCGCAGCACCGCGAGCTGCTCGACCAGGTGCTCGACAAGTGGTCGCTGCAGGTGCTCGAAGAGGTGTGCGAGCAGCCCCTGCGCTTCAACGAGCTGCGCCGCGCGATCCCCGTGGTGACGCAGAAGTCGCTGACGGCGACGCTGCGGCGCCTCGAACGCAACGGGATGGTCGACCGGGTGGTCGTCAGCTCGCGCCCGATCGCCGTCGAGTACCGCATCTCGCAGCTCGGCAGGACCATCCAGGACCTGATCGACGCCCTGTTCTACTGGAGCGCCGAGAACATGGGCGACGTCGAGAGTGCGCGGGCGCGGTTCGACGCCGAGGGCTAGCGGGCTGCCCGGGCGTGCCTCACGTCGTCCGCGTACCTCTTAGGATGTTCGCGACAATTGGTGCGAACTGACTTGGGGCGGCTTTCGGTGTCATCGGATTCTTCGGTAAGTCTCCGTGTTGCGTGGATCGGTGCGGGCGCGGTCGTCCTGGCAGCGGTGATCGGTCTGTTCACCGGGACGGTGGAGGTGCCGGTGCTGTCGGGCAGCCCGACGTCGTCGGACCTGCAGAACCAGGTCGCGGAACTCACGGCGTCCAAGCGGGCGCTCCAGGCTGAGAACGAGGCTCTGAGCGAGCAGGTCGATAAGCTCGCCGGCCAGCAGGCAGGGTCGACGGGCTCCGGCACGGCCGGTTCCGCGGCGGCGCCCGGCGGCGAGATCACGATCAACAACTACACGTGCATCGATCTCGACAGCGAAGAGCCCGACTGGGGCGCGACCGACTACGGCGACGGCGACGGCGACCTGTGCTACTCGGACTACCTCATTGGCGACAAGCTCTCGGTCCTCGACGATGCGCCGACGCTCGACGCCTGCCGCGCCCAGACGCAGTTCGAGGACAGCATCCGCGATGTCGAGAAGCTGCAGGGCCGGTACGTCTGTGCGACGTCCGGCGCTGGACGGCTCTTCAGCGTGCACGTCACTGAGGTTTCTGAGGTGTCGCCGGGCGCGATGTCGTTCGAGATCACCCGGCTGGAGTCGTAGAGCCGGCGGTGGCAGTTCAGGCCGCGGCCGCCCAGGACAGGGCGCGCAGGCATCCCGAGCGGATGTCGTCGAGGTGCGCTGCGAGCTCCGCCGGGGCATCCCGGTTGAGGCCCTGGCGCACCGCCGTCAGGCCGGGGCCCAGGCGGAGGTGGAGTCCCCAGGTGAGGTGGGCGGTGGCGAAGCCCAGCGCAGCGGCGGGCCGGAGGTCGGCACCCGCCAGGTCGCTGACGGCGCTGCCGTAGACCTCGAGGAGGGCCGGCTCGTCGAGCTCCCCGTGCCCGCCGAAGGCGCGGTAGAGCGAGACGAAGGTACCCAGGTCGAACCCCACGGGGCCGACGCCGGCGTGCTCCCAGTCGATGAGCGCGAGGTCGCCGTGCGGGTCCAGGCCAGCGTTGCGCGGCGTGAGATCCCCGTGGACGAGGGTGGCGGGCAGCTCCTTGGCACGTGCGCTCAGCTCGTCGGCAGCGTCCAGGCAGGCGTGCAGGGCCTTCGTCTGCTCGGGCGTGAACAGGGTCCGGAGCTGCGGGTCGTCGGCTAGGCCGTCGAGGTTGTCGTGCCCTGCGGACACGTGATGGCTGTACGCGGCGTAGCCCTCCTGCTCCAGCCAGGGGGCGTCGAGCAGTCCCGGGCGCACGGCCCCCGGCGCGTAGAGCAGCGCGGTGCGCTGGGCGGCGGTCATGGCGGAGTCGGGGGTCCAGCTCTGCTGCAGGACGCCGCGGACGTCGCGCATGACGATCCAGCTGAAGCCGTGGTGGCTGAACACCGTCGCGGACGGCGGCGTCGTCAGCCCGCGGGGGAGCAAGTCGGGGACGCTGCTGCCGTAGAAGTGGGCTTCGCGGCGGTCCAGCAGGCGATCGCGCGAGTCGAGCAGCGTCATGCGCCCCCAGCCCAGGATCTTGACGATCCACAGGGACGGGTTGGCGTACGGCGTCGCGATGCTTGCCCGGAGGACCGCCGCCTGGCCGAGGCCCGTGGACAGGTCGCGCACCGAGAGCACGTGCGCGCCTGGTCCCCACGGGCCGTCATGGGAGGCGAGAGCGGCTGTGATCGTGTCGGCGTCGGGCAGGACGCGGTTGGACATCTGCTTCCTCACGGCGGCTGTGCTGGGGAGTCCGGGACGAAGAGAACATCCGACCACGAGGCAGCGGGAAATGTCATTCCGCTCCGGAGGTACCCGGATGTCGAGAATCTGGTAGGGGCTCCGTCCCAGGTTCAGAAGTGGCCACGAGGGCCGCATGACACAGGGAGTGATACCGATGGAGCAGCACGAGATCACCGAGATCCTGAACCGGCCGTACAGCCAGGAGCTGCTGGCCCGCGACATCACCCGCCTGGCCTACGTCGCCCAGGACGGCGCGCCGCGGACCGTCCCGATCGGGTTCACCTGGAACGGCTCGACAATCGTGATGTGCACGTCGAAGAACGCCCCGAAGCTGGCGAGCCTGCGCGCGAACCCGATGGTCGCCCTGACCATCGACACCGAGGTGCACCCGCCCAAGATCCTGCTCATCCGCGGGCGGGCGGAGCTGGACGTTGTGGACGGGATCCCGGAGGAGTACCTGTCGATGAACACGTCCTACGAGATGACCGCCGAGCAGCGGGTCGTGTGGGAGAAGGAGGTCCGCTCCCTCTACGACGGGATGGTCCGGATCGTGGTGACGCCGACGTGGGCGAAGCTGATCGACTTCGAGACGACGCTGCCGAGCGCGGTCGAGGAGCTGGTCCAGGAGCGGGCGGAGCGGCAGCGGGCGTGAGGGGGGTGCGGGCCCAATGTGGCGGGGGTGAGCCTCCGTTGGCATTCGCCCCCGCCGCTGACCGCCGGTTCGGTCAGGCCTTGCTGTGGATGGTGACGACGTAACCGTCGGGGTCGCGGAACGAGAACGTCGTCCCGAAGGGCCCGTCGGCCGGCTCCTGCACGATCGGCACCTGCTGGTCGCGAAGCTTCTCGTGCAGACCGGCGGCGTCGTCGTTGTGGAACCAGACGCCGATCCCGGCGCCGAGCTGCGGGGCGGCCTCCAGGTCGACGCCGGGGAACGGCTTGCGGACGGCGAACGCGACGCCGGCGGACGCGAACACCACGGCGTCGGGGTTCGGCGCGGGTACCCGCCGCAGGCCGACGACGCTCTCGTAGAACGCCGCGGACGTCTCCAGGTCGCGCACCTGGAATGAGACAAAGTCAGGACCAGCAGTCATGGGACAGCTCCTTCTCGTTGGCAAGTGTCAATAGCCTGACACTCGATCGTCAAGTGTGTCAAACTATTGACATGACCGATCGAGGCCTGCCCACGTTGCCGGAGGAGCTGGGGATTCTGATCAAGGAGACCCAGGCCGTGCTGCACCAGCGCATGGACGAGGTGCTGCGGCCCCTCGGGCTCAACGTGGCGCAGTACGCCTGCCTCCACGCGCTGCACGACAGCCCAGGGATCACGAGCTCCGAGCTGGCCCGCCGGGCGTTCGTGTCCCGGCAGTCGATGAACGTCCTGCTGCAAGGGCTGGTCCAGCGGGGGCTCGTCGAGCGCTCCGATCAACCTGGACCGCGCCGTGAGCTCGCCGCGGCGCTGACCGGGCCGGCCGTGGAGCTGCTCGACAACGCGCAGGGGCGGGTGTCGGGGATCGTGAACCGTATGACGGAGGGGCTCGACGAGGAGCGGCTGCTGCGGCTCCGGGACGAGCTTGTCGTGTGCCGGGATGCGTTGACGGCGTCGGGCGGCTGACCCCGCGAACGCGTCCCCGACCTGCTTCAGATCGTGCGCCACCATCCATCGGTCCAGAGGTTCGGGCCGATGCGGCGGGCGAGTATGTGCTCGTCGAGGTCGCGGACGAGCGCGCGTAGCTCGCGTGCGGACCTGGGCGGCAGGGCGCAGATGGCTCGTTCGAGATCTTCTCGTTCGTATGCTGAGGCGCCGCAGCATTCGGCAACACAGCCCTCGCCGGGCAGGTAGCTCCAGAACTGCCGTCTTGCGGCGAACTGCTCCCAGAAACGGAGCGTCTCGTAGACCTGGCCGGGCCGGCGTTCGAAGCGGCGGATCGCCGCTTGGGTGGAGCCTGACAGTCGAGGGTGCTTCAGGTACAGCATCGCTCGTGCGGAGCGGTAAGCATCGCGCGCGTCAGCGAGTGAGCGCAACTGACTCGGGCGCCTACGCGGCATGTCCCTTCGTGGTGATGTTCATGAGCGGCATCGTGGCACAGGCCCGGCTGTGAAGCACGCAAAACGGCTGACGAACAGGTCGCCGAGGACGGACCGGTCATCCGGCGATCAGCACCTCCACGCCCAGCCCCACGACCTGCTCGATAACGGTGTCGTGCGGATCGGCGTCGGTGATCACACCGCTCACCTTCTCCCAGGGCAGCACCTGGAACCGCGATGCGGTCCCGATCTTCTCCGACGACGCGAGGATGTAGGTGTCCGCTGCCCGCGCGGACAGTGCGCGCTTCATCGCGGCTTCCTCTGCGTCCCCCGTGGTCAGGCCGGCTTCGGGGTGCACGCCTGTGACGCCGAGCAGGCACAGGTCCGCGGAGACGTTCTGCGCCGCCTCCACCGCCGCGGCCCCCGAGGCGACTGCCGAGTGCTTGAAGATGCGACCCCCGAGCAGGAAGATCTCCGCCCCCGGGTGGTCGAGCAGGGCCACTGCGATCGTCGGGCTGTGGGTGATCACTGTGCACTCCAGGTCGCGCGGGAGCGCCTGGGCGACAGCAAGCGCGGTGGTGCCGCCGTCGAGGATCAGTGCACCGCCTGGCCGCACGAGCCCGGCGGCCAGCGAAGCGACCTTGCGCTTGCTGTCTGGGGCCACGGTCTGCCGGGCGGTGTAGCCGACTACGGCCGGCGAAACCGGGAGCGCGCCACCGTAGACGCGCTGGACCAGCCCCTCGGCGGCCAGATCGCGCAGGTCGCGCCGCACGCTGTCCTCGGAGATGCCCAGCTCGGCGGCGACGTCCTTGGCGACGACCTTGCCCTCGCGAGTGAGCAGTCCGAGCAGGTGATCGCGTCGTTCAGCAGCCAGCATCCGTAGTCTCTCCCGTTGTTGCACGTTTCTGCATGTACGGTAGCACTCGTGACCGACAAACCCTTGCTCATCCTGATCGCCGGCCCGTACCGCTCCGGCACCGACGGCGACCCGCAGGCCATGGCCGCCAATCTCGCCCGCCTCGAAGCCGCCGCCTGGCCGATCTTCGCGGCCGGCCATCTCCCGATGATCGGGGAGTGGGTGGCCCTGCCCGTCCTGCGCGCGGCCGGCGCGGGACCGACCGATCCCCTCGCTGACGAGGTTCTGTACCCGGCCGCCGATCGCCTGCTCGCCCATTGCGACGCCGTGCTGCGCCTGGCCGGCGACTCGGCCGGCGCGGACCAGGACGTGGCCATCGCTCACCGCCGTGGCCTGCCCGTCTACCACGACGTGGCCGAGATTCCCCGCCGCACCACGCAGGAGATCGCATGACGAGCCGGCCGGGCATCGACACCCCTGATCATCGCGGCCGCGTCGGCCTCGACCAGGCTGGACGCGGCCTGGACCGCAACCCCGACGTCGTGATCCGGGACGTCGAGCTCACCTCCCAGGGCTGGCACGTCCTGCGCCGCACCACGTTCGACTACCGCCGCCGCGACGGACGCTGGGAAAACCAGCAGCGGGAGACCTACGACCGTGGCAACGGCGCGGTCGTCCTGCCCTACGACGCCGGGCGCGGCCGCGTCCTGCTCACCCGCCAGTTTCGCTACCCGGCCTACGTCAACGACCATCCCGACGGCATGCTGGTCGAAGCGGCGGCAGGGCTGCTGGACGCGGACGACCCGCCGACTGCCATCCGGCGCGAGAGCGCGGAAGAACTCGGTTTCGCCCTCGGAGAACTCACCCACGTCCTCGACGCCTACATGAGCCCCGGCTCCGTCACCGAACGCCTCCACTTCTTCGCCGCCCCCTATACGCCGGCCGACCGGACCGGCGTCGGCGGCGGGCTGGAGGAAGACGGCGAGGACATCGAGGTGCTTGAACTTCCATTCGCCGAAGCCCTCGCCATGATCCGCGACGGGCGCATCACCGACGGCAAGACCATCCTGCTCCTGCAATGGGCAGCTCTGGACGGACCCTTCGCGGCCGCCGCGGGCGGTTCCTGACGCGCCCTCGCTTTCTCCGGCCTGAGGACCCGCCTTGCCCGAGGAGCCCACGATCGTCCCGCTGGGTTGATACTCGAGTGACCACCGACGACGGCTCGTGGCGCCTCACCTTGAGCGCGACGCCGGTTGTCAGTGCGTCAGTGCGTTCGACCAGAAGAAGGTCTCCACATGACGTTGAACAACGCCGTCCAACTCATCGCGTACGCCGATCGGCTCGGCGGTGACCTGCCGGGTCTTGCGCGGTTCCTGGGCCGCGACGAGATCGCGAGCGCGTTCGGCGGTGTGCACGTCCTGCCGTTCTTCACGCCTTTCGACGGCGCCGATGCGGGCTTCGACCCGGTGGACCACACGGCTGTCGACCCGCGCCTGGGTTCGTGGGACGACGTGCGCGACCTGGCACGGACCCACGACGTCGTGGTGGACCTGATCGTCAATCACGTCTCGGCAGGCTCCGCGGCGTTCCTGGACGTGCGCGCCCGGGGCGAGGAGTCGACGTCGTACCCGATGTTCCTCACGATGTCCTCGGTCTTCCCCGACGGCGCGCGCGAGGAGGACCTCGCGCGTGTCTACCGGCCGCGGCCCGGGCTGCCGTTCACCGCGCTGCGCCTGGGGAACCGCCTGCGCTACGTGTGGACCACATTCACGCCGCAGCAGATCGACATCGACGTGCGCTCCGAGCAGGGCCGCGCCTACCTCTCGTCGATCCTCGACGCCGTCGCGGGCGCGGGTGTACGCCTCGTGCGGCTCGACGCCGTCGGGTACGCGATCAAGACCGCCGGCACCACGAGCTTCATGACACCCGAGACGTTCGCGTTCATCGAGGACTTCACCGCGCAGGCACGCGAACGCGGCGTCGACGTGCTCGTCGAGGTGCACTCCTACTACCGGCGCCAGATCGAGATCGCGCGCGCTGTGGACCTCGTCTACGACTTCGCCCTGCCCCCGCTCGTGCTGCACGCGCTGTACACCGGCGACGGCACGGTCCTGGTGGACTGGCTGCGGGAGCGGCCGCGCAACGCGGTCACGGTGCTCGACACGCACGACGGCATCGGCGTCATCGACGTCGGCCCCGATCAGACCACCGAGGCCGGCGAGGCAGAGCGGCCCGGGCTGCTCAGTCCCGCGCAGGTCGACGAGCTCGTGCGCGGCATCCATGAGCGCACCGGCGGAGCGTCGGCGCTCGCGACCGGCGGGGCGGCGTCGAACCTCGACCTCTACCAGGTCAACTCGACGTTCTACGACGCGCTCGGGCGCGACGACAGCCGCTACCTCGCGGCCCGCGCCATCCAGCTCTTCACGCCCGGCATCCCGCAGGTCTACTACGTCGGTGCCCTCGCCGGCACGAACGACGTGGCGCTCCTCGAGCGCACGGGCGTGGGACGCGACATCAACCGCCACTACTACACGCCCGAAGAGATCGAGGCCGACCTCGCCCGTCCCGTAGTGCGGGGACTCCTCGCGCTGTGCCGGTTCCGCAACACGTTCCCCGCGTTCGACGGCGACGTCGACGTCGCGCTCGACGGCTCACGCCTCACCCTGGTCCGCCGGGGCGTCGCCGTTCCGGACGCCGTCGCGACCCTCGTCGTCGAAGTCGCAACCGGCGCGACGCACATCTCCTGGGAGAGTCCACACGGGTCAGGCGCAACCGACGACCTCGTCGGCCAGCCTCCCGGCTGACCATGCGAGCGTGCCAGCCCGCGCGGCGGCGGGCCCCAGGCTCGTCGGGGCCGGCACCGGCTGACTGACTCGGCGTACCAAGTAGGCCGAGTCAGGCCAAGTCACGCTGTCGGCCACGTCTTGGTCGTGGTCCAGCCCGCGAAGGTGTGCCAGCCGACCTCGGGGTAGCGGCGATGGAGGTCGGCGGTATTGATGTCGAGCCCGACCTCGCTGAAGTAGGCGAACATCGCTGCCAGGTCGGCGGACCACTGCCTCGCCTGGTCCATCGGGAACTCGACGTACTCGACCGGGCCACCGCACCGCTCGGCGAGGACGGCGGCGATCTCCTTGCCGCTGAGCATGTCCGAGGCGATGTCCACGCGGCGGCCGCTGAACTCCGAGCGGCGGCCGATCGCCAGGGCGGCGAAGGCGCCGATGTCGGCGGCGGCCACATGGGCGAGTGGCGTCTCGGGTGGCATGGGCAGGCCCACGCGGCCGGACCTGAGCATGTCGAGCGTCCAGGACATCTGGTAGTCGTCCATGAACTTGGCCGGGCCGATCACGGTCCACTCGAGACCGGATTCGGCGAGATGCTGCTCGATCAGGTGCTTGCTCTCGAAGTGAGGGATGCCGGTACCGCGGTCGGCATTGGCTGCGGAGGTGAAGACGACGTGGCCGACACCCGCCTCGGCGGCCGAGTCGATGAGGTTGCGGCCCTGGGCGACCTCGGTGTCGGTGTCCGTCTCGAAGGGGGTGGTGACGGCGAACAGGCTGTCCGCACCCGCCAGCCCGGATGCGAGGGACTCCGGGTCGGTGAGGTCGGCTCGGCGAAGCTCGACGCCGCGGTCTGCGAGCGCGCGGGCGCGGGACGACGTCGGGTCGCGGGTGAGGGCGACGACGCGATGGCCGCCGCGCAGCAGGGCGCTCAGGGCGGAACCACCCTGGGTGCCGGTCGCGCCGGTCACGGCGACGGTGAATGGGGAAGGCATGGGTCTCCTGTCAAAGTGACTGCATGGCACAGTAGATGCGCCGTGCAGTTAACCTATCAGGATTTCACTGCGCCGTGCAGTTATATTTGGTCCATGCCGAACCGACGCAAGGGCCTCATCGCTGCCGTGGCAGACGAGTCCCGGCGGTACATGGCCGCATACGTGCTGTTCAACCAGGCGATCGCGGACCGGTTGGGGATGCACCCGACCGACGTGCAGTGCTTTAGCCTGCTCGCCGCGGAGCCGGGTCCGGTCAGCGCGAAGCGGGTCGGGGAGCTGTCGGGCCTGACGACCGGCGCGACCAGCCGGCTGCTCGACAGGCTCGAGCGCGCCAGCCTGATCTCGCGGACGCCCGACCCGGCGGACCGGCGGAGGGTGCTCGTCGCCGTCGTGCCCGAAGCCGTGGAGCGGGTGAGCGCGGTCTGGGACGAGTTCGAGCCTGCGTGGCAGGGGCTGTTCACGGACCTCTCGGAGGAAGAGCTGTCGGTGCTGGTCGAGCACATGCGCCGCGTCACCGAGTTCAGTCGCCAGCAGATCGAGCTGCTCCGCGGGGGCTGACGGCGTCGTGCGCCGCCGTCCGGCATAGCCTGGAGCCGAACCCACGGAAGGAAGCACCATGTCCCGCGTCCTGATCATCGGCGGCCACGGCAAGATCGCGCTCCGGCTCGCCCCACTGCTCGTGGAGCGCGGCGACGTCGTCACCAGCGTGATCCGCAATCCCGACCATGCGGACGAGGTCGCGGCCACGGGTGCCGTCCCGCTGATCGCCGACGTCGAGCACCTCGACACCGCCGGCCTCGGCGACGTCGTGCAGGGGCAGGACGCCGTGGTCTGGTCCGCCGGTGCGGGCGGCGGGAACCCGGAGCGCACGTACGCCGTCGACCGCGACGCCGCCATCCGTTCGATGGACGCCGCGAACGTGGAGGGCGTCATGCGGTACGTCATGGTGTCCTACCTCGGAGCGGGTCCCGGGCACGGCGTGTCCGAGGACAGCTCGTTCTTCGCCTACGCGGAGGCCAAGACGGCGGCCGACGAGCACCTGCGTTCCTCGTCGCTCGACTACACGATCCTCCAGCCCGGCCCGCTCACCCTGGACGAGCCCACCGGGCTGATCGAGGTGGCGAACCCCGGCCGGGGGCGGGTCTCGCGGGCCGACGTCGCGGCCGTGGCCGCAGCGGTCCTGGCGGACGACAGCACCATCAGGCGCACCATCGCCTTCGGCAACGGCGGGACGCCGATCGCGGAGGCGGTTGCCGCTGCGCCGTAGGGCTGCCTCGTCGGGCAACCGATCAGTCCCAGTGATCGGTTGCCCGACGCGCGTGTTCCTGCCCACGGCCACACTTACGATCGGCGCATGCCCCAGCTGATCGTCGCCGTGCTCGTCGCTCTTGCGCTCACCGCCTGCCAGGGCGGGGCGGGTGTAGGACAGGAGGCGGGGCCGGGCGCCGGTCAGAGCAGCGCGTCCGTCGAGGTCACCGACGTGACTCTCCCGCCGACGAGCGGACGGTTCGACTACCAGCTCGGCGCCGCCTACGAGCTGGAGGGCGGGCTGGACGTCGTCGTACGCGACGCGACAGCGGATCCCGCCGTCGGGGCCTACAACATCTGCTACGTCAACGGGTTCCAGACCCAGCCCGGCGAGGCGGACCTCTGGCTCGGCGGAAACGAGGACCTGCTGCTGCACGACGCGGCCGGGGAGCTCGTCGTCGACCCGGACTGGCCCGCCGAGTACGTCCTGGACCCGTCCACGCAGGCGCGGCGCGACCGCATCGTCGACATCCTCGGCCCCGTGGTCTCCGGGTGCGCCGATGCCGGGTTCGACGCCGTCGAGATCGACAACCTGGACACCTGGACGCGGTTCACCGACCCGGGCGCGGGCCTGATCGAGCAGGCGGACGCCCTGGCGCTCGCCGGCTCCTACATCGACCTCGCGCACGAGGCGGGCCTCGCCGTCGGACAGAAGAACGCGGCGGAGGCGACGACGGAGGGGCGCGAGCTCGGATTCGACTTCGCGGTCACCGAGGAGTGCGCGGCCTACGACGAGTGCGGCTCGTACACCGGCGTCTACGGGGAGCGCGTGCTCGAGATCGAGTACACGGACAACCTGCCGGACGGGTTCGACGCCGTCTGCGCCGACCCGGACCGCGCGCCTCTGACGATCCTGCGCGACCGCGACCTGGTGGCCCCGGGTGATGCGGCCTACACCTACGCCCAGTGCACTCGTTGAGTGCTGGATATTCGCCCTTCGCAGGCTGATACAAGGGCGAATATCCAGCACTCAACGAGCTGGACGTGGTTGGCGAGTGGCTAGAGGTGGTTTTCGGGCGCCGGGCGTGGTCCACTTTGTACCGGTATGCGCTGGCCGTTCGCAGGGCTGACCTGCGACGTCGTCGGACCCCCCAAGCCCGGGAGGGGTCCCCGGTGGACTGCGCTTCACTGGGCGCGGACCCGACAGAAGGAGCACCCCATGGATGCCGAGAGCGGCACACCCACCGGTGGCGAGGCGAGCTCGCCGTACTTCGTCCGGCCGGCCGGTGAGCCGGCCCGCGACATGCCGTCCCCGGCAGGACCGCCTGAGGATCCCGGGCGCTCCGGCGGGGTGCGGACCGAGCGGCCCCCGGCCGACCTGCTCGCGGTGCTGCTGGGCAACGCGACCCTGCTGGGCCTCGGCTACGCGTTCCTGCGGCGGTGGGGGCTCTTCGCCACCGCCCTGGCGGGCACCGTGGTGCTGGTCGGCATCCTCGCGGCCGTTCCCGGTTCGCCCGGCTGGCTGATCGTGCTCGGGGTGTGGTGGCTGGCGATGGTCGCGCACGGGTGGTGGCTCGCGCGCCCCGGGCGCGTCGCCCCGGCGGAACGCCCGCTGCCCCAGCGCATCGTGGCGGGCGCGGTCGTCGTGGCGCTGGTGGCCACCGTCGTCGGGCTGCGGATCGACACGGTACGGACGGTCGACGACGCCGCCGTGGTCCACGCGGCCGGCGACTGCGACCAGGCGACCGAGCTGCTGGACCGCCTCGGGCCGGCGAACCGCGTGGTGTACGGCTCGATGGCTCTGAAGGGCGAGGCGGACCTGGAGGCCTGCGGGCTCCTGCTCGACGCGCTCGCGCCCGGGCAGCAGGACCGCGAGGCCGCCGCGGAGCTCCAGGTGTACATGAACGACCCGAGCGCACTGTGGGACGGCGCCGGGCCTCTGCGCGCCGAGCACCTGCTCGATACGGCGTACGACGACGGCGCCGTCGACCAGAAGGCGCTGGAGGCCGGCTTCGAGCAGCTCGCGACGACGCTGGACGAGACCCCGAGCCAGGCCGGCCGGGTGGAGTCGGTGGCGAAGGCCTTCCTGGCCGACCTCGCCGAGCAGCCGGACCACTGCGCGGTCCGGGACGTGGTCGAGTGGGTCGACGGCCAGGGATGGGAGGCGCCGGCTCTGGCCGAGCCCGTCGCCGCGGCGTCGGACGAGGTACCGAGGCGGATCCTCGGGTGCGCCAGGACCCTGGCCGACGCGGACGAGCTGACGGCGTCGCGCCACACCTACGAGGCGTTCCTGCACGACTTCCGTTCCGACCGGAGGGCCGATGCCGCCTCCGACGAGCTGTACGACGTGATCACCGGTATCCAGCGCAAGAACGTGCAGGACCTGCTGACCGCCGACCGGTACTGCGCGAACCCCGCGCCGTACCGGGGTGCGGCGCCGTACCGGCGCAGCGGCGGCAACCCGATGCGGGTGTACGGGATCGACCCGATCGCGCATGCCTTCCCCCGACCTTGGCGGGCGAACAGCCTCGACGACATGGTGCTCGTCGCCTGCGTCGACGGGCCCAAGGACGGCTCCTACCAGGAGACCTGCGCGTACGAGAGCGACATCGGCGGCCCCTTCGGGTCCGATGTGGACTTCTACGCGAGCCGCTTCGACGTGAAGCTCTACGAGGTCCGGACCGGCCGGCAGGTCGCGGCCTTCTCGGACGAGTTCGGCGAGCCCTGCCCGCCGAGCATCATGGTCGAGTCGTACACGGGCATCTTCGTCCCGCCGGACACCAAGCGCTCGACGTTCACCTCCGGCGACCTGCGCGGCATGTTCGAGGTCTATCAGAGCTAACTCTGCCGAGGTGGTTCCGCGAAGTAGAGCGCCTGTCCGGCTCTCCCTGGCTATCGCCACGGAGACCCGGACAGG